>JBPCOO010000362.1:0-4329 GCA_051000155.1 Solirubrobacterales bacterium
CCCTCGAACTCTGGAGGCCCAAGTGGAAGACGCCTACGAAGTCGATCCGGTCCACGGATCCCGGTACCGGTTCGAACCGGTCGGGAACGACGGGCTCCTGGTCGAAACGGTGATTGACCCGGGTGGCGGCCTGCCCAAGCACCACCACCCGACCCAGGACGAGATCTGGTGGGTGACCGAGGGGGAGATCCGAATCTTCGTTGGTAAGGAGTGGCGAACCCTCACCGCCGCCGACGGCAAGGTCAACGTCCCCGCCGGCGTGGTCCACAGCATCGAGAATCGCGGCAAGACGGAGGCGCGGCTGACGGCGGAGGCGCACCCGGCGCGCGACCTCGAGGCGTTCCTCACTGAGAGCGCCGCCGCCGCTCGGGAAGGCCTCTTCCGCAGGGGCGGCATCCCAACGAGCGTGCGCGGCGCGAGGTGGGCGCTCGCCTTCTTCGCTCGCTACGAGGACCAGGTGGTGATGGCGTTCCCGCCGCGTCCCGTCCAGACCGCGATGCGGGGGCTGGCTCGTCTCGTGGGCTGAGGCGCTCGCTCAGGTGACGGCGCGTCGGCCGGAGTTGTCGAGTTATGCACCCCCATCCTGCACTCGACAACTCCGGCGCTGGGATCTGGGGCGCCTCCCCAGCCGCGAGTCCTCGGGTCACCCCTCACGGCTGCCGAGGATCTCCTCGCGCTCGGCCAAGCGGTTCTTGCGGCGCAGCTCGGCCTCCCCCTGCCGCCGTTCCTCGAGCTCGGATTGAACCGTCAACGGTGGGACCTGACGCGGCTTGGCGTCCTCGTCGAGGGCGACCATGGTCAGGTACGCGGTGCTGGTATGGCGGACCTCGGAGGTGTAGGGGTTCTCGGCGTCCACCCGTACCCCGACCTCCATCGAGGTGCGCCAGGCGGCGTTGATCGACGCCTTGCAGCGAAGCAGCTCGCCGACGTAGACCGGGCTGATGAAGGTCATCCGGTCCATCCCGGCGGTGACAACCCGACTGCGGCTGTGGCGAATGCCGGCGAGCGCCGCGGCCTCGTCCACCAACCTCATCACCGTCCCACCGTGGATCGCGCCGGCGGAGTTGGCGTCGGCGATCCCCATCCAGCGGACCAGCTCGGAGGCGGAATCGGCGACCGCGCGGGGCTGGGACTGCTCGTCGCGCTCATCGCTCATCGACGCGAGTGTAAGGGGGCGTTCGGGGAGGCGGGACTGCCCTCCCCCTCCCCCTCCCCCGGCTCCGATTGGCGCCAGATGATCGCGACCAACAGCAGCGGCAGAAACCAGACGATGTAGAGGTAGAACCAGTGCTCCAACACCACCTGCATCGCGATCACCACCGCGGCCCCCAACGCCGCGATCTGGGCGAAGCTGCGCTCGCGCGGCACCAGCGCCACGGTCAGCGCGAGCGCGACCACGGCAGCCTTGGCGATCGTGTGCGGCAGCTCCACCCCAGTCTGACCCCACAGTGAGAACGGCGACTCGCGCGCCCCCTGGCTGCCGATGGTCCGATCCCAGAAGGTCGCCAGCCCCGGCTCGATCGCGGGATGCGCCAAAAACAGCATCGCCGCAACGACGAAGCCGCCGCCGTACAGGAGCACGGGACGCAGGTACCGCCGCTCCGGCCGCCAGGAAAGCAACCCGCGTTCCCCGGCCAGATACAGCGGCGCCAGCGCCAGCGGAGCGAACTTGGTCAGCGCGGCGGCCGCCAGCAGCGCTCCTCGCGCCAGCGGCTCGGCGAAGGCGACCAGGCTCCAGATCAAGAGCGCCGCCACCAGCGAGTCGTTGGCGTTGGATTGGAGGACGAAGGCGGTATACGGATAGGCGAGCCAGGCGAAGGCGAAGATCGCAGCCAACCTCCGGCCGGACAGGCGCCAGCCGAGTAGCGCCAGGCCCGCGAGGCTCAGCAGGTCGAAGCCGATCGCCGCCGCCCTCGCCGCCGGCAGCGCGTCCCAGCTCCCGCTCCAGGGAAAGACCTGCTCGAAGGGGACGTAGGCGAAGTAGTTGGCGGGGCCATAGGTATCCCCGGTCGGATTGTTCTCCGGGAAGGCGCCTTCGCCGTAGATCGCATCGGCGTCGGCGATCTTGTCGGCACCGACCACCCCGGCGTAGCCGACGTCGATCACGCCCGAGTCGAACACGTTCATCCCCACTCGGAACCCCGCCAGCAGCACGCAGGCGACCACCAGCGCGGCGGTCGGCGCCGAGGGGGAGATGCCCGTCCCCCTCCCCACCCCGCGGAAGCCGATCCAGAGCATCCTTGCCAGCAGGTAGGCCAACGGCGGATAGTAGAGCGCAACCGAGACGCCGATCTCGGCCCGGTTGAAGAAGATGTGGGAGAGGCCAAAGGACAACAACACCAGGAGGTCGAGGTGGACGATCTTCCGCGGCCTGCGCCAGTCGACCAGGCCCATGAGGAAGACCAGCGCCATCGGGATCCAGACCCAGGGAGAGTTGAGGACGTGCCCGAACTGGCCCTCGCGTCCCCGCGCCATCGGCCAGAGCACCTGGTCCTCGTTCCACGATTCGACGATCTCGCCGGTGACGCCGTCGACGACAATCAGCACCTCCTTGCTCCCATCGGCGAAGTAGCCGACCTCCCAGAGTCGCACCGCCTCGGCCTCGACCGTCGCCCGCAGCGCTCCCGCGCGCTCGCGCTCGGCGCCTACCAGGGGATCGGTGTCGGCGATCCGCAGCGCCTCGACCGCGCTGATCTCATAGTCGTCGGGGCGTTCGGGGAGATCGCTGGGAACGGGCGTGGTGGCCGGCGGCGCGGGTGAAGCCCCAGCGGTCTCGGGCGACATCGCCGCGACCGCGGTCGCCGACTCCAGCCCGAGCACGATGACCACGAGCAGGAGCGCCGACCCCACCCGGAGCGGGCGCCAGCTACGTGCGGCTTGCCCGCGCGCTCGCATGCCGCCTGCCGAACGTCCAGAGCTTGTTGCCGACGAAGTTGACCGGGGTCGCGGCTGCGACGGCGACGGCCTGAGAGGGGAGCTCGGCGACCCCGGCGAGGTCGACCAGGCCGGTGAGGATTAGCAAGTTGACCGCCAAGCCGACGATGCTGACGGCGAAGAAGCGAGCCGCCTGGAAGCCCGCGTGATGATCTCGGGCCCCCTGGGAGCGGAACGTCCAGATTCGATTGAGGAGGAAGTTGTTGGTCACCGCCACCGCGAAGGCGCCGACCGCCGCCGCAAGGTGGTGGAGGTCGGCGAGACCGATCAGGGCGGCGAACACCGCCAGGTTGATCAGGTACCCGGAGCCACCGACGACGGCGAACTGGAATAGCTGGACCCAGTTCTCCGGACGCCGGCTGCCGAGGTGAACGCGGCGGGCCAGATCCCAGGTGATCCCGGCCGCGCGGGCGGTCGGGCCGGTTTCGCGCTCGGCGCTCACCGGCTCGCCCCGAGGGCGAAGTGGTTCGCCGCCAACTGGTGGGCATCGCCGATCGACCACTGCTCCCGCTCGGGTCGCTCACCGTCCAGCCCCACGGTCAGCAGTGGTCCGAGCGAGTCCTCCGCGAGCAGGGAGCCGTGGCTGCCGCCGGGGACGTGGGATGCGCCGCCCCAATCGCAGAACTCGTCGCCGAGGGTGGCCGAGACCTGGAGGTCGGAGGCGAAGGGGCTGTGGTGAGCGGCCCACAGCCGGGCGAAGGGGTTGGGGTAGCGCTCGGAGTCGACAATTTCCCCATCGGCGACCAGCTCCAGCACCTCGCGGTCGCCTTCGATCCGCCACCGGTTGCCGCGGCGATCGCGGCTGCCCTCACCCGGACCGAAGCGCAGCTCCGAACCGCCGCGGCGGACCACGAGCCCGTCGCCGGAGGGAACGCCGACCCCGGAGCGGACGATCGGCTCGCCCGAGGAGTCGACCAACCAGGAGGCCAGATCGATCCCCTCCGTCTCCGCGAGTATCTCGACCGCCTTCGAGTGCAGCCGCCGGCCCTCGGCGCCGGTTCGGAGGAACCAGGCGCCCGCCGAGCGCGAGCTGAGCCCGACCGCCAGCTCCGCCTCCTCGACGGTCTCCTCGCTCGGCCCCAGCACCCGTCCGGCGGGCTCCAGCGCCGCCGCGAGATCAACCTCCCGGTCAACGTCGGACTGGGAGTGGTCAGCCATGACGATCACCCCGGATTGCTCGAGGAACTCGTCGATGCCGCCGAATGAGTCCGCCAGCGCACCCAGCGCCCGGTCCGCCCGGGCGATCGATTCGTCGGTTTCGGTCGGCCCGTACTTGTGGGAGTAGTAGTCGTTGTCGGGCAGGGAATAGAGGAGAAAGTCGAACAGGTCATCGGTGACCAGGGTTGGGGCGACGCAGGCGGAGTAGTCGTCGCGCCTGTTGGGGCGAGCGAGGGT
>JBPCOO010000148.1:0-2669 GCA_051000155.1 Solirubrobacterales bacterium
GCACTTGCTTGTCGCGCTCCTTGCGCATGCTCTGGAGCCACGGGTACTGGACCCTCGGCGGGGGCGGCTTGCCGATCAACTCGTCGTAGCGGGCGTTGAGGGTGGCAAGGATCAAGGCCAGGACCAGCTCGACGATCGCCACGCAGATGACCACCCCGATCACCGTTCCGATCGTGAGGCTGCCATCGCCCTGGAGTCGGGAGCCGATCCAGAGGCCGGCCAGCGGGCCGCCGGTCCAGACGTTGACCGAGACCACGGCCGCGGTGGCGAGCAGGCTCAGTCGCTTGACCGAGTGCCAGGAGGTCAGGGGATGTCCGTGGTCCTGAGTATCATCCATAATCGTACCTTTATACATTAGTGTATGTCTCGGTCCAAGTCCAGCCCCGCCCCTGCCAAGCGGCGCACCCGCGCCCAAAAGCGGGCCGAGACTCGCGAAGCCCTCCTGGAGGCCGCCTGGACCGTCTTCCTCCGCCGCGGCTTCGCCGGCAGCAGCGTCGAGGAGATCTCCGAGGAGGCGGGTTACAGCCGCGGAGCCTTCTACTACAACTACGACTCGGTCGGAGAGCTGTTCGCCGAGTTGCTCCAAGAGCGCGTCTACGAGGTCTACCGTGAGATGGGCGAGCGGAGAGACGGCGAGCGGAGCGAGCTGCCGTCGCTGCGCGAGGCCGGAGAGGAGCTGGCAGCGATGCAGGCGCAGCCCGGGAGCGAGCGGCTGCTCCGGCTCTGGCTGGAGTTGCTGGCTGAGGCCGGCCGCGACGAGGATTTACGCAAGCTCGCGGCGGGCTTTTGGAGTGGCAACCGGGGGTTGCTGGCCGAACTTATCCGCCGCGACTACGCCGCTCGTGACGATCCGCCCCCGGCCGATCCTGGCCAGCTCGCCTCCGCGGTGATCGCGCTCGACATCGGCCTCGCGATCCAGCACTACGTCGACCCCGACGCCGTCGGCCTCGACATCTACCCGGATTTGCTGGAAGCGTTGTTCGGGGAGTGAGGTCCGCCCCAGCTACGCCTACGCTTGTCCGCTCTTGCGGACGGCGGATATCCAAGATATCCTCGACACCATGAGCAAGGTGCTGGTTTCGCTGGAGGACGATTTGCTGAAGCGCGTCGACCGCGTTGCAGGCTCGCGCGGGATGACGCGAAGCGCCTACCTGAGCGAGCTCGCCGAAAGCGGGCTTCGCCGGCAAGGGGGGCAGGGCACCACGGGGCGGGCCAAGCGGGCGCTGAAGAAGCTCGACCGGTTGATGGAAGCTCCCACTCCCGGAGGGGACTCCACCCAGATGATCAGAGCGGAGCGCGACGCCCGTTGAGAGAGGTTACGCTCGACGCTTCCGTCGTCGTCAAGTGGTTTCGCTCCATTGATGAAGAGTGCCTCGCACAGGCGGCCCAACTCCGATCCGATTTCGAAGGGGGCGCTCTGCACGTCACGGCTCCGTCTCTGCTGTACCTCGAGATTCTCAATGCCGCCGGGCGACGATGGGGGTGGTCCGAGCGGCAGCTAAGCGACCTGGCCGACGCGATCTCGGATCTCGACTTCGAGATCCTCACTCCAGATCCCCAGAGCTTGGCGCCGTGGATAGCCGTCGGGCTCACGGCTTACGACGCGACCTACGTTGCCGTCGCGGCGAGCTCGGGTGCAGAGCTGATCACCGCCGACCGCGAGATCCTGGCCGTGGCCGGAGATCTGGCGACCGACCTCGCGGACGAGGAAATGAGGCAAGCCGCCGATTCGGAGGAGTGACCCTCCTGACCTGGGATAATTCAGCGCGGCCGTGACCGCCCCTTCCCTCCCCCTCGCCGCCGACAACCTGCTCGCCGCCCGCGAGACGATGGCGTTCACCCTCGGCTTCCACATCGTTCTCGCCTGCATCGGGGTGGCCTTGCCGGCGCTGATGCTGGTGGCCGAGTACCGCGGTCGCAAGCACGGCGACGCTGACGCCCTCCACCTGGCCCAGCAGTGGTCGAAGGCGGCGGCGGTGCTGTTCGCGGTGGGAGCGGTCACCGGGACGGTCCTCTCGTTCGAGATGGGTCTGCTGTGGCCGAAGTTCATGGAGGACTGGGGCGAGGTCTTCGGCACCGGGTTCGCGATCGAGGGGATCTTCTTCTTCACCGAGGCGATCTTCATCGCGATCTACATCTACGGCTGGAAGCGGCTCCCCGGCTGGACCCACTTCGCCAGCGGCATCCCGATCGTGGTCGCCGGAATCGGCGGCGCCTTCAGCGTGGTCGCCGTCAACTCGTGGATGAACCAACCGGAGGGCTTCACCCTCGCCGCCGACGGCACCATCACCGACGTCGATCCGATCGGCGCGCTGCTCAACCGCGCCACGGTCTACGAGTTCCCGCACATGCTCTTGGCCGCCTACATGGTCTGCGGCTTCGGGCTCGCCTCGATCTACGCCTTCCGCCTGCTCCGCGGGAACAAGACTCGCCGAAACCGGCTGGGAATGATCATCCCGCTCGCGGTGGCGGCGATCGTCACTCCGGTCCAGCTACTGGTCGGGGACGTCGCCGCCCGCAGCGTCGCCAACGACCAGCCGGCCAAGTTCGCCGCGTTCGAGTGCGTGGCGGAGACCGGCACCAACAAGGCGATGTCGCTCGGCGGGCTCTGCATCGACGACAAACCGGTCGGTGCGCTCGAGATCCCCGGGCTGGAGTCACTCCTGGTC
>JBPCOO010000187.1:0-4353 GCA_051000155.1 Solirubrobacterales bacterium
TTGTCCGCGAGCAGGGGACGATCTTCCTCGGCGGCCCACCCCTGGTCAAGGCGGCGACCGGGGAGGAGGTCACCGCCGAGGAGCTCGGCGGCGGCGACGTCCACGCGCGCGAGTCGGGCGTGGTCGAACACCTCGCCGACGACGACGCCCACGCGCTCGAGATCGTCCGTGGGATCGCCGCGACCCTGCCGAGCCAGCCTTTGCCGCCGTGGGAGCGCCGCGACTCACGCCCGGCGGAGGGCAGCCCGGACGATCTGCTCGACATCGTCCCGATCGACTCCCGCACCCCCTACGACGTCCGCGAGGTCCTGCGCCGGATCCTCGACGACGGCGTCCTCGACGAGTTCAAGGCGCTCTACGGGGAAACCCTAGTCACGGCCTTCGCCCACCTCGACGGCCACCGGGTCGGCGTGATCGCCAACAACGGCATCCTCTTCCGCGAGTCCTCGCTCAAGGGAGCGCATTTCATCGAGCTGTGTGACAGGCGGCGGATTCCCCTGCTGTTCTTCCAGAACATCGCCGGCTTTATGGTTGGCAAGGATTACGAGGCCGGCGGCATCGCCAAGGACGGGGCCAAGCTGGTGACTGCGGTCTCCGGTGCCCGGGTGCCGAAGATCACGACCATCATCGGCGGCTCCTACGGCGCCGGCAACTACGGCATGTGCGGGCGGGCCTACGGTCCTCGGTTCCTCTACATGTGGCCGAACGCGCAGATCAGCGTGATGGGCGGGGAGCAGGCGGCGACGGTGCTGGCGACGATTCGCCGAGAGCGGGCCGAGGCCAAGGGCGAGGATTGGCCGGAGGAAGAGGAAGAGGCCTTCAGGGCAGAGCTGATCGCCTCCTACGAGACCAAGGGCAGCCCGATCCACTCCACCGCCAACCTCTGGGACGACGGCGTCATCGACCCACGCGAGACCCGCGAGGTCCTGTCCAAGTCGCTCGCCGCCTGCGCCCCCGCGCCGCTCGGCGAGGTCGGCTATGGCGTCTTTCGGATGTAGCGCGTTCGGTTCGGTAGTTCGGCCCGGCCTATCCGGATTCACTTCCTACCGGCCGGTGCGCTCACGGTGCTTGCAGCCTGGCCAGCAGCAGGGCCGGCGCTGACCTTCCTCCAGCTCCTCCCGGGTTCTGCGAATGCGGCGCTCTCGGGTCCTCTCCCGTTTTGCATCCTCAACCCAGCAGATGAACTCGTTCCGGGCCAAGGGCGTGATGTCCTTCCAAGCAGCGAGTGCGGTGGAGTCGGCGATCAGCGCCTTGCGCAGATCTGCGGGAAGCTCGTGCACCACCCCACCGGGCACTGGTTGGTTGCTCACGGGGTCACGGTAGCACCGGGCCGCCGGCTCCTACAGAGCAGGCTCACCGGCGCCGCTATACGATATATACTGCGCCTGGAATGGCGAAGGTGATGATCTCGATGCCCGATCGACTCCTTCAGGAGGTCGATCGCCACGCCGCGGAGGTGGGCACGAGTCGGAGTGGCTTCCTGCGGGAGCTGGCGGAAGCCGAGCTGAGCGGGCATCGACGGGTGCGGCAGCACCGCACCCGTGACCTTCTCGCCGACCCCGGAGAGCATGGTGGTCGCTCCGCCGAGGCGCTGCGGGAGCTACGCGATACGCGTTGAAGCCGTTCCTCTTCGACAGCGGTGTCTTCCTGGCGGCGCGAGATCGGGACGATCCCTTCCACCAACCGTCTCGCGACCTCATCGCAGCCACGGTAGACGTCGGTCGACCGAGGTTCGCCCTCGATCTCACCCTGCTCGAGGTCGTCAACGTAGCCACCGTTCGGTGGAAGTCAGCCGCTGAGGCGACGCGACTCGAGGGACTGGTGGTCGCCGTTGCCGAACGGATCGCTCGAGTCGAGGTCGACTATGCGATCGGTCAGGTGGCTCAGCTCGCGACGCAGGAATCGATCTCCGTCTACGACGCGGCCTACGCGCTTTGTGCCCGTCGCCACGGCTGGGAGTTGGTCAGCACCGACGTCCGAGATCTCGTCTCAAGAGGCCTGGCGCTTGATCCGAGCGCCGCAGGTGCCGTAGCCGGACCTGCTGATGAAGGACCGGACGCCGGGGAGGCGTGAACCACAGCGGTGGGCGCGAGTTACTGGCAATCTTGCGTGGCTCCCGCTACCTTGATCCGATCAAGCATCGCCTGTCACTAATCCTCGGCGTGATCCTCGCCGCCCTGCTCGCCGCCCCCTCCCTCGCCTCGGCCTGGGCGCCGGCATCGAGCGCCCCGGTCCACCCCGGAGTCCAGACCTTCACCGAGGGCGCCCAATGCACCTCCAACTTCGTCTTCAAGGAGCGAAAGCGCCTCAAGGTGGCCAAGCGAAAGCAGGGGCTACGCAAGTTCCGGATCTACATCGGCCAGGCCGCACACTGCTCGGGGACCGGATTCGCCGATGAGACTGACGGCTGTGAATCCGAGTCGCTGCCGCTGGGAACCGAGGTAGAGGTCGACGGGGCCAAGCGGAAGGGCAAGCTTGTCTATAACTCGTGGCTGGCGATGCAGGAGACCGGGGAGGAGGATCCCGACGCCTGCGCCTACAACGACTTCGCCCTGGTCAAGCTTCGGCGTGCCGACGTCGACCGGGTCAACCCCTCGGTCCCGGTCTTCGGCGGTCCGAGGGGAGTCGGGGCGGCCGAGGCCGGCGAGGAGATCTTCACCTACGGCAACTCGGGCTTCGCCGGACCCGCTACCGAGGAGCGAGCGAAGGAGGGCTTCGTCGTCGACCGCTTCGCCGACGGCTGGAGCTATGACACCTACACCGTCCCGCCGGGCGTACCCGGTGACTCCGGGTCGGGCTTTCTCAACTCCGCCGGCGAGGCGTTCGGCGTGCTGAGCACGCTCGCGATCGCGCCCCTACCGGCGAGCAACGGCGTCAGCGATCTCGGCTTGGAGATCGACTACGCCCGCGCCCATGGTAAATCGAAGCTGCGTCTGGTCGCAGGGACCGAGCCGTTCCAGCCGTGAAGCGCCTTTCGCCACTGGAGGCCGCGTGGCTGCTGCTCGAATCCCGCGATACGCCGATGCACGTCGGCGGCCTCTACGAGTTCACCCTGCCCGACGACGCCGGACCGGACTACCTCCAGGACATGCTCGCCGGTATGCGGGCCCAGCATGACATTCCCGAGCCCTGGAACCTGAAGCTCGTCGACGGACCCCTGGTCGGCCACAAGCTGCCGTTGATGCGCTCCGACCACGATCTCGACCTGGACTATCACGTGCGCCACTCGGCTCTGCCCCACCCGGGGGGTCAGCGTGAGCTCGGCGTCCTCATCTCCCGTCTCCACAGCTACCAGCTCGACCTCTATCGCCCCCTCTGGGAGTTCCACCTGATCGAAGGCCTCGATGGGGGCGACCGCTTCGCCATATACGTGAAGATGCATCACTCCCTGATCGATGGCGTCAGCGGCATCCGGATGCTGATGCGGACGATGAGCGCCGACCCCGATGAGCGGGACATGGATGCCTTCTGGACCGTCGGCGCCGGCTCCAAGGCGTCGAAGTCAAGCGGCGGGGGCGAGGGGAGGGGCGGCAACGGGCTCGCCTCTATCGCGGCAGCGGCCGCCAGGGGGATCGGGGCCCTCGGGGCCCTCGGCAAGGCCGGCGCCGAGCTCGGGGTCGCCACCTTCGAGGATCGCCCCCTCAGCGTTCCCTACTCCGCTCCCGGCTCGGTCCTCGGCGGCCACCTCGGCGGCCAGCGACGCTTCGCTACCCAGCAGTACGAGCTCGACCACCTCAAGCGCCTGGCCGCGGCCGCCGAGTGCACCCTCAATGATCTCGTGCTCTACCTCAGCTCGACGGCCATCCGCCGCTACCTGACCGAGCACGGCAAGCTTCCCGGTCGCTCGCTGACCGCCGGGATTCCCGTCAACCTGCGTGAGGCGGGCGATCAGAGCGCCGGGACGGAGATCGGCTTCCTGGTGGCGGAGCTGGCGACCAACGTCGCCGATCCGATCGAGCGACTGGCGACGATCGCCGATTCCACCGAACAGGCGAAACGGCACCAGCGGGGCCTGCCAAAGGGCGCCCGCACCCCTTACACCTTGATGCTCCAAGCCCCGTATGTGGCCGGGTTGATGGCGGGGCTCGGCGGTCGCGCGCCGATCCCGTTCAACCTCGCCATCTCCAACGTCCCCGGACCCTCGGATCCGGTCTATTTCAACCGGGCGCGACTGGACGCGATCTTCCCGATCTCCCTGCTCACCCACGGCAACGCGCTCAACATCACCTGCCTCAGCTACGCCGGGACCCTCAACTTCGGCTTCAGCGGTGCCCGCGACACCCTCCCGCACCTGCAGCGGCTGGCGGTCTACATGGGCGAGAGCCTCGAGGAAATCGACGCCAAGCTCGCCGG
>JBPCOO010000215.1:0-2890 GCA_051000155.1 Solirubrobacterales bacterium
TGATCGGGGTGCCGGACGAGGAGGCCGGGGAGATCCCGAAGGGCTTCGTCGTCATCGCCGAGGGCCAGGAGATCAGCGACGAGGAGATCATGGACTACGTCGCCGAGCAGGTTTCCCCGCAGAAGAAGCTGCGCCAGCTCGAACGGCTCGATGAGATCCCGAAGTCGGCTTCCGGCAAGATCCTGCGCAAGGAGCTTCGCGACGGATGAGGCCGGGGCGAGGAGGGCGCGCCTCGCATGACTACGACTGGGTCATAGTCGACTCGGGCTTCGGCGGCTCCGTCTCGGCCCTGCGGCTGGCCGAACGCGGCTACCGGGTGGCTGTGATCGAGCAGGGCAAGCGCTACGCCGACTCGGACTTCGCCTCCGACTCCCGCGAGCTGGGAAAGGTCTGGTGGGCTCCAGCGATCGGCATGCGGGGGATCATGAAGCTGACCCCGTTTCGCCATGTGACCGTGATCAGCGGCGTCGGCGTGGGAGGCGGCAGCCTCGTTTACGCCAACACCCTTTACGTCCCCCACTCCGATGACTTCTACCGCCATCCCGGATGGGATCGCGTCGGGGACTGGCGCGCGGAGCTGGCTCCCCATTACGAGACCGCCCGCGGTTCCCGCCAACCCGGGCGTCAACCCATCCCTGACGATCACCGCGATGGCCGAACGGGCGATGGCGAAGGTTCCGGATGCGGCCGGCGGGGCGTAGCCGCCCCGGTCGGGGAGGGAATCGGCGCCGAACCTGCCTGCAGCCGTAGGATCGCCCGTGGATGGGGTCATGGGCTTCTCGCTGAACCTGCTGCTGATTCCGGTGATCGCCGGAGTGATCGGCTACGCCACCAACTGGATAGCGGTGAAGATGCTGTTCTATCCGGTCGCCTTCCGGGGCTTCCGCGTTCCCGGCCTCGGCATCTTGAACTCCTACCTGCCGCGGAAGATCCGGGCGATCCCCGGCGTCGCCCACGGCGGCATCGGCTGGCAGGGGATCATTCCCTCCCGTGCGGCGAAGATGGGCTCGATCGCGGTCGACAAGGGAATCGCCAAGCTCGGCAGCCCGTCGGAGTTCTACAACAAGCTCGAGCCCGACAAGATCGCCGAGCACATCATCGCCAGCTCCAGGGATGAGATCTGGGAGCTGGTCGAGCAGATCCTCGAGCGCGAGCATCCGCAGCTCTGGCGCGATCTGCCGCCACAGATGAAAGGGGCGGTGCGGCAGCGATTGGAGGCGACCCTGCCGGAGCTGGTGCGGGAGATAACCGACGACATCGGCACCAACATCGAGCACCTGATGGACATCAAGCTGATGGTGATCCGGCGGATCGAGGAGAAGCCGGAGCTCTCCAACCGGATCTTCCTCGACGTCGGCGAGCGCGAGATGAAGTTCATCATCAACTCCGGCCTGATCTTCGGCTTCCTACTGGGGCTGCCCCAGGTGCCGCTGTTCGCGCTCGCCAACGTCTGGTACATCCTCCCGGTCGGCGGGATCCTGATCGGCTACCTGACCAACAAGATCGCCTTGACGATCATCTTCGAGCCGGTGGTCCCGCGCAAGGTCGGTCCGTTCACGATCCAGGGCCTGTTCCTGCGCCGCCAACCGGAGGTCGCGAGCGTCTACGCCAAAATCATCGCCGACGACGTCGTCAACCTCGAGAACATCGGCAACGAGCTGATGCACGGGCGCCAGTCCGACCGCACCCGCAAGCTGATCGCCGACCGGCTGCGGCCCTCGATCGATCGCGCCGTCGGGATCGCCGGCCCGGCGGTCCGCATAGCGGTCGGGACGAAGGAGTACGACCGCATCCGCGACTCGCTCGCGACCGAGGCCGTGGACCAGACCATGGATCCGCTCTCCGACCCGGAGTTCAACCGACGCCAGAGCGAGGAGGTGCGCGCGCTGGTGGAAGAGCGCATGCACACGATGCCGCCCGAGGACTTCTCCGAAATGCTGCGGGCAGCGATGGAGGAGGACGAGTGGATGCTGATCATGCTGGGTTCGGTGCTCGGTTTCTTCGCCGGAGTCCTCCAGATAGCCTTCGTCTTCTGAGATCGAGATGGCCACCGACCAGCCCCCAGAGTCAGGTTCCGAGTTGGACCTCCCCTCGCTGACCGCGATTCCGGGACTGGCTCGGATCGCCGCCGGCGCCTGGTGGCACGGCGCGAGCTGGGGGGTCGGGACGGCGCTCGGCGCGACCAAGCGCGTGGCCGAGGCCGCGACCTCCGGCGAGTCGGCAAATGAGCTGATCGAAGAGATCCGGGACGAGACGCTCGGCAACCTCCGGCGGGCGCTGGGGGTAGTCGAGCAAGGCGGCGCCCCCGAGACGGTCACCGATGCCTTCCACGCATTCGTCGATGAGGATCGCGAGGCGGAGCGCAAGCGGACCAGCGCCCGCAGCCTGCGTGAACGCGGAGCTGAGTTGTTGGAGCGGGCGGCTGAGGTGGACGACGGCGACGTCGCCGTGCATCCGGGGTTCGAGCGGATCGTCGATCAGCTCGCTCCCGACGAGGCCCGCGTGCTGAAGCTCTTGATCAACGACGGGGCCCAGCCGATCGTCTGCATAAACAAGGCCGGACCAATGGGAATCGGCGCGCGCACGGTCGCCCGACGGCTATCGCTGATCGGTCGGGAGGCGGGCTGCCTGCACCCCGAGCTGGTTCCGGCGTATCTAGACAACCTGGTCCGGCTGGGGCTCGCATCGATCCGCCAGGAGCCCGTCGGGGATGAGCGCGAGTACCAGGTGGTCGAGGCGCAGCCCGAGGTGGTCGAGGCGATGGACTCGGTTGGCGGCGGGCCCCTGTTCAGCGCCCAGTCGGCCCGCAACAGCGTCCACATCACCGAGTTCGGCAAAGCCTTCTGTCAGGCTTGCTTTCCCCCGAGCCACCTGACCGGAGAGTTCAAGG
>JBPCOO010000224.1:0-3681 GCA_051000155.1 Solirubrobacterales bacterium
CTCGTCGCGGACGTGGGCGTCGGTGATCTGGGCGAAGGTCGCGAGGGTGCGGGCCTCCCCGCCGTTGAGCTCCCCGCCGCGGTCGATCAGCGGCTCCCCGGGGCCGCGCTCGAGGGTGCCGTTGGCGCCGGTGTCGATCCACCGTGAATCCAGGGTGGAGGTTGCCGCTGCGACCGAGCCGGACCGGCTGCCGCCGTCGCCGGACCCGCAGCCCACGGCACCGCCGATCAAGGCTCCGGTGGCTGCCAGAGTGACGACGACCCTGCGGCCGGTGTTGGCGGGCGGGTGCCTACTCACCGCGCAACGCTCCCGCGATCGGTTCGCGCTCGGCTCGGCCCGCGACCCAGCTCGCCGCGATCAGGGCGATCACGACCATCCCGGCAACCAGCCCGAGCGATCCGAGCAGGCCCGCGGCGAGGTCCGGGGAGGCGTAGCCGGCGGCGAGATCGGCGACCAGGGGGCCGAGGAGCAGTCGCTCGCCGAACACCGCCAGCGGCGCCGCCACCGCGACGATCACCAGCGCCGTCCCGGCCAGGACCGTGGTGATCGCCCGTCGGTCGGCGCCGCTGCTGCGTAGGACCGCGATCACCGACCGCCTTTCGATTGCCACTGCCGCCAGCGCCTGGACCAAGATGTAGAGCGCGATCAGGCCGTTGACCCCGGCGACCACCCGGAGCACGTCGGCGAGGATGCCGAGGAACTTCTGGTCGCGGCCGGCGCCGTCGGCTGCGCTGGAGGGGCTCGCCCCGAGGGCGACCAGATCAGCGCGGACGGCATCGGGGTCGGCGCCCCCGGCGAGCTTGACCGCCAGCTCGACCTCGCCGCCGGCGTCCTCCAGGCGCGAGGCGCGGACGTAGCCGAGGCGACCGTCGTTGTCGATCGCGCTGACGATGCCGACGACGGTGAAGCGGGCTTCCTCGCCGGAGGGAAGCTGGGCCGCCAAGGTTGCCCCCGGGCGCAGTCCGAGCGCGTCGGCGAGGCCACGGCCGACCTCGATCTCGGAGGGGTTGGCGACCCTGCGGCCCTCGTCGAGCGGTGGCGCTTCGAGCTCGGCGCCATCGGCGGGAAGGCCGATCAGGCGGACGGTCTCGGTCAATTGGAAGGAATCGAGTGCGTCGACCTGGTAGCGGGGTGCCACCTCGGCGACGCCATCGATCTGCCTGACCTCCTCGACCGAATCGGGACCGAGGTCGGCGCTGATCTCGTAGTTGCGGCCGATCGTCCCAGGGTCGTTCTGGAGGTCGTCGAGGAAGGTCGCGAGGCCGACCATCAGCAAGACCACCGACGCCGCCGCGGCGACGATCAAGGCGGTGCCCCCGGTTCGGAGGCGTTTGGCGGAGGCCAGTCTGAGTCCGAGGCCAAACGGCCCGCCCGGCCCGCCGCCGCCGCGAGGGCTACCGCTGATCTCTCCCCCGGCGAGCACCCGTGCCGGTGGCTGCCCTGCGGCGCGCCAGGCGGGCCAGGCAGTCGCCGCGACCACGATCCCCACCACTAGCGCCAACGCCCCGGCGAGCGGCAGGATCAGGGCTCCCCCGGGGGCCAGCTCGCTGAGGATCGAGAGCAGCCTGCTACTGGGCGCGTAGGCCACGGCGGCGCCCAGCCCGATCCCGAGCGCCCCCGCCGGCAGCGCGATCAGAAGGGCGTCGAGGGCGTAGCGGCGGGCGACCCCGGCGCGGCTGATGCCGACCGCCCGCATCACGCCGATCGACCGGATCCTCCGCTGGACGTCGACCCGCGCCGATGCGCCAAGCGCGACCGCCGCCGCGCCGAGGGCGACCAGCGAGAAGGCGACGAGGAGCGCGATCACGATCCCGCCGGCCTGGGAGACCAGCGTACGGACGCCGCTCTCGGTGATCAAGCGGAGGTTCTCCAGCCCGTAGCTGGCTGAGCGCGCCTGCACCAGCAGCGGCTCGAGCTGAGCCGGATCGCGGGCCCAGAGCATCGCCAGGTTGCTGACCTCACCGCCATCGGTGAAGAACTCCGGCAGCCAGTCGCGGCTGACCCAGGTGCGGGCGCGGGAGGCGAGCGGGTAGGCGACGTCGTCGGGGGCAACGGCGATGCCGACGATCCTGGTCTCTCCGAGGGTGTCGACCCTGAGCGGGTCGCCGACACTGAGTCCCCACTCGTCAGCGAGGCCGCGCTCGACCACGATCTCGCCCGGGCTGCCGTCGAGGTCGGATCCGTCGACAATCGCGCAGCCGCGCCGCCCCGAGTCCACCACCTGGATCGCGGTCCGGTCGGTGAAGTCCGCGCGGCTGGCGATACCGAGGTCGAGCCGCTCCAGCCGGTAGGAGGCCCCGTCGACGTTGGCGAGTCCCTCAACCCGGCGACGCACGTCTTCGGTTGGCGTCTGGCTGAAGCGAGCGATCAAATCCGGCAGGTCGGCGCGCTCGGTGGCGCGTTCGAACCCGGTCCCGAGCCCGTAGCTGATCGTTGCCGCCGTGCCGACCATGATCGCCGCGGCGAAGGTGCCCGCGGCGGCCAGGGCAGCCCGTCCCCGGCGTGCTCGCAGTCGCGCCAGAGCCTCTCGCAAGGCGATCACGCGCGCAGTTGCCCCCCGCTGAGGGTAAGAATGCGGTCCGAGCGCGCCGTCGCCTCGCGGTCGTGGGTGACCATCAATACCGCCCGCCCCTCGGAGGCAATCTCGCGAAGGATCTCCAGCACGACCCCGGCCGCCTCGAGGTCGAGGTTGCCGGTGGGCTCGTCGGCGAGGATCAGCTCGGGGTCGTTGACCAGTGCTCTCGCGATCGCCACCCGCTGCTGCTCACCACCGGAGAGGGTGTGGGGAGGCTGGTCGGCGACCCGGGCGACGCCCAGTCGCTCCATCAGCTCGCGCGCGCGCCGGCGGGAGGCCCCGGAGCCGCCGGTGATCCGAGCGGGCAGGGTGACGTTCTGCTCGGCGGTCAGCTCCCCGATCAGGTGGAAGAGCTGGAAGACGAAGCCGACGTGCTCGCCGCGGTAGGAGGTGAGTCCACGCTCGGGCAGACGGTCGATGCGCTTGCCCCTGACCACGATCGAACCCGCGTCGGGCCGGTCGAGCCCACCGAGGAGGTTGAGCATGGTCGACTTGCCGGCACCGGAGCGGCCGAGGATGCTGACCATCTCACCGCCGGCGAGGGCCAGCCCCGCGCCATCGAGCACGCGCCGCGCACCGCGGCCGGAGCCGACGCTCTTGACGATTCCCTCCGCGAGGACGAGACTCATCCCAGCGAGGTTAGGGAGGCCTCTATGCCGCCCCTAAAGGGTATTGGCGCGGGGCGGGTGGCGGGTGGCGGCTTGCGGCGAAACTCCGAAGGCTCAGGCGTAGACTCCCGGGCATGGGACGGAGAGGATTCCGCGGG
This sequence comes from Solirubrobacterales bacterium, assembly GCA_051000155.1. GTDB lineage: Bacteria > Actinomycetota > Thermoleophilia > Solirubrobacterales > 70-9 > CAXMST01. The sequence continues at coordinate 3,342 of JBPCOO010000224.1, forward strand.
CCGGCTGGTGCACTGATCGCGATGGTGGCGTCGCTGCTCGTCTTCTCGACGGCCGCGACCGCCTCGCCCTACATCCATGCTCACCGTGGCGGCCCGCTCGTGAGCGAGGGGGGGTCGCAGGGCCCGGCGCTGCCCGAGGAGACCCTCGGCACCCTCGCCCGGCGCGCCGCCGACGGCTACGTGCTCGAGATCGACGTCAAGCTGACCGCCGAGCAGGTCCCGGTGGTGATCCACGACGCGAGCCTCGACCGGACCACCGACTGCGAGGGCAACGTCGCCAGCTTCACCGCGGCGCAGCTCCGCGACCAGTGCGAGGTCGACGTTGCGGGAACCGGCGGGA
>JBPCOO010000225.1:0-4754 GCA_051000155.1 Solirubrobacterales bacterium
GAGGCGGTGCGTTCGGCTTCGGCGTTGACCTCGATCCAGCCGAGACGAATCAGGTCGATGCCAGCGTGGGCGAGGTCGAGGTTCTTCGCCAGATCCCGTCGGATCTGGGAGCGGTGGGCGTGATGAGCGACGCTGTCGAGTTCGACCGCGAGACGCGCCCACGGCCAGTAGGCGTCCAGCTTCCAGCGGCCGAAGGGCTCATTGAACTTGGGCTGGAGGTGCGCAGGAAAGCGATCCTTACAGAGCCAGGCGAACCGTCGCTCCATCTCCTGATCGGTCGGCTGGGGCGCGGTGAGGGTCGTCAAGAGATCGCGTAGTTGCGGGATGCCGGGCTTGCCGGCGGCGCGCTCACACGCCGCAAGCGCGTCGGGTACCACGAGCAACCCCTCCTTGTCTGCCTCCTCGACAGCGATGCGCAGGTAGGTCCTGTTCCCGCCCGCGATGTCGGTGAGTGTCCGTGGAATCGACGTAACGGGGAGGCCATCCTTGCGGGCGTAGTCGGAGGGGTGGAGCTTGCGGGCTCGATGGAACACGATTCCCGGCCGCGAGCTACTGTGGCCGGCGGTCAGGGTGAGGTGGATCGGTCTGGTGCACAGCGGGGCGAGACCCCAGAGCCCGATAGCGGTCGCAAGGCTGATCAGGGGTGTGTGGGTGGGCGTGAGCACCGCTGCCGCGAGCTCACCGTGCTGAGTGAGCGGGCTTGGCGCGAGCTTGTAGACGCCGCGTTGGACCGCGTTCAACTCCCCGCGCCTGAGACGACTCTGGATTCCCTGAGCGCTCAAACCGCAGTCAAGTAGCTGCCCCCTCGAGATCACCCAGTGCTGTCGATCCGCAACCCAGTGGATCCGACGGTTGATCTCTCGCTGGTGGCGAGGTGTGCGGGTTTTGTATTCCATATGAATACAAAAACCCCGCACCCCGCGTACTTGCCCCCCGGGGCGTCAACACCTCACCCGGTCCGGATGTCGAAGCCACCCTGCGGCTCGCTCCTGCTCGCCGCCGGCCTACTACTCCCCCTCGACCCTCGCCACCCGAGGATCCGGGTCCGGCTCGGGGCCGCCGGCGGCGAGGCGCTTGTAGAGGGCACGATCGGGGAGCACCTCCTCGCTGGCTCGGAGCTGGTCGATTGCGGTCTGCGCGTCCGCCTGCTCGAGCGGGCCGAAGTAGCGCTCGTCGATCGAGGCCATGGGGGCGAGATCGCAGGCGCCGAGGCACTCGAAGCCCGAGACGAAGATGTCTCCGCGCCCGTTCACCACGCCGCCGTGGTCGGCGTCTTCATAGCTTGCTCCCGCGGCCTCACAGAAGCTTTGGAGCAGCTCATCGCCGCCGCGCATCCAGCAGGAGATGTTGGTGCAGACGAGCACCCTGTGGTCGCCCGCGGGCTCCATGTGCAGCAGGTCGTAGAAGCTGCCGACGCCCTCGAGGTAGGCGGGCGTAACACCCATCACCGCCGCCGCCTGGCGGATACCCTCGGGCGTACACCAGCCGTAGCGCTTCTGGACCGCGAACAACGCCGGCAGGGAGGCCGAGCGCTTCTCCGGGTAGCGGCCCACGATCTCGGTGATCTCCCGCTCGAACTCCTCCGAGATGCCGGTCTCATGCGGCTCGGGGATCTGGACGGGGTCGTCCTCTCCGTATGCCGCTCCGCCGACGGCCTCGGCGCCGGCGTCCGCGGAGCCCTCGGCGTCGCCCGCTCCCTCGGCGTCGCCCGTATCGGCGTGCTCCTCGCCGCTCTCGGTCGTTTCGCCCTCGTGATCCTCCGGCGGTGCCCCCTCCTCGGGAACCGGCGACTCGCCGCTCTCCCCCGGCGACTGCGTTTCCTCGGCGCTCTCCTCGGCCTCGTTGTGCTCGCGGTCCTCGGGACTCATCGGCCTTCTCCCCCGCCCGTCGTGAAATCCCGCCTCACCGGTCGATCCCTCCGAGGATCGGGTCGAGGAAAGCGAGGTTGGCGATCAGATCGGCGACGTAGCTGCCTACGCACATCTCGCGCAACGCCTGGATGTTGACGAAGCTTGGATCCCGCATGTGGACGCGAGAGGGCTTCGCCGAGCCGTCGGCGACGACGAAGCAACCGAGCTCCCCGCGGGGGGACTCGACCGCGTTGTAGGCCTCGCCCGGCGGTACCCGGAAGCCCTCGGTGACCAGCTTGAAGTGATGGATCAACGCCTCCATCGAGGTTCCCAGCTCGTGCCTCGGGGGAAGCACGATCTTGCGGTCGTCGATCGCGTATGGCCCCTCCGGCAGTCCTTCGACGCACTGCCGGATCATCTTCACCGACTCACGCATCTCTTGCACCCGGACCTTGTAGCGGTCGTAGTTGTCGCCGGCGGTCCCGATCGGGATATCGAAGTCCAGCTCGGGATAGGCGAGGCTCGGGTTGGTCTTGCGCATGTCCCACGGCTCTCCCGCGGCGCGGAGGAGGGGGCCCGTCACTCCCAGCTCCAGCAATCGGTCGCGGGGGACCACGCCGACGTCCTTGGTCCGCTGGAGGAAGATCTCGTTCTGGTCCAGCAGCGCCGCGTACTGGTCGATCCGCTCCGGCATCTCGTCACAGAAGGCGAGCACCCGCTCCTCGAAGCCGATCGGGATGTCCTCGAAGACGCCGCCGACCTGGAAGTAGCGGGTGTGCATCCGCTGGCCCGAGGACATCTCGAACAGATCCAAGATCGTGTCGCGCTCGCGGAAGCAGTACCAGAACATCGAGATCGCGCCGAGATCCAGGGCGGCGGTCCCGAGCCCGACCAGGTGGGAGGAGATCCGGTTCAGCTCCAGATGAAGGGTCCGCAGCCACTTCGCCCGCGGCGGGATCTCGATCTCCAGCATCCGCTCGACGCAGCCGCAGAAGGCCTCCATGTTGAAGTAGTAGGAGAGATAGTCCATCCGCTCGATGAACGGGATCACCTTCCAGTACGACTTTTGCTCGCAGGACTTCTCGATCCCGGTGTGGACGTAGCCCATCACCGGCTTCAGGTCTCGGACGACCTCGCCCTCGAGCGAAACCAGCAGCCGCAGGACGCCATGGGTGGCCGGGTGGTGCGGCCCCATGTTGATCGTGAACAGCTCCTCCTCACGATCGAGGCTGGTGCGCTCGACCGGGGAGGTGCCGATCACCTGGGCCTCGGTACGACCGATCGCGTCGCGGCCCATCTGCTCGGGGGTGCGGATCGTGTCCGCGAGGCGCTCGTCGGTGGGGGTAGCCATCGGCGCCTACCTCGTCCAACCGGGGGTTTCGCGCTCGGTGTTGGTGAAGATCACCGGATCGCCGCCGACGGGGAAATCGCGCCGTTGGGGCCAGCCGACGTAGTCCTCGGGCATCAGGATCCGGCGCAGGTCGGGATGGCCGCGGAAGGCGATCCCGAAGAAGTCGTAGACCTCGCGCTCCTGGAACTCGGCGGTCGGGTAGATCTCGCAGACCGAGTCGACCCGGGGTAGCACTCCGTCCTCCTCGGGTAGGTCGAGCAGGCACTTGACGCGGATCCGCTCCACCCGCGGCATGCACAGCAGCTCGTAGTGGACGGCGAACCGGGGACTCTTCGGCAAGTAGTCGGCGGCGTGGAGGCTGGAGAGGAAGTTGTACTCCTGCCCGGGCGCCTCCTTGAGGTAGGAGAGGGTCTGGCGGACCGACGCGGGACCGACCAGCAAGGTCGCCTGGCCATGATCGAAGGCGGTGCCCATGACCGCCCCATCGTGGCGGGTGTTGACCTCTTGGGCGATCAGCTCCAGTCCCGCGGCGTCGGGCATCTACCAGGACCGGTCCTCGTTGGTCTCGGTCGGATCGATCGCGACCTCATCCTCGGTCTCAGCGAGTCGCGGGTCCATCTCCCCGGCGCCGTCGGCCACGAGTCGGCCATCGGAGGGCGCGGTGCCAGCTCGCTCGACCGGGATCGGTCCGGCCTCGTCCGGGCGCACGTACTCCTCGGTGCCGTGGGCGGCGTAGCGGTCCCGCCAGCCGAGGTCGGGGTCGCCCATGATCTTCGCCCGCAGCTTCAGGATCCCGTACATGAGCGCCTCCGGCCGCGGGGGGCAGCCGGGAATGTGAATATCGACCGGCATGAACTTGTCGGCGCCTTGGACGATCGCGTAGTTGGCGAACATTCCGCCGGAGGAGGAGCAGGCCCCCATCGAGATCACCCACTTTGGCTCCAGCATCTGGTCGTAGATCCGCCGGATCACCGGCACCATCTTGATCGAGACCCGGCCGGAGAGGATCATCATGTCGGCCTGGCGGGGGGAGGCGCGGAAGACCTCGGCTCCGTAGCGGGCGGTGTCGTAGCGGGCGCTGACCATCGACATCATCTCGATCGCGCAGCAGGCGAGACCGAAGGTCATCGGCCACATCGCGTTGCCCCGCGCCCAGGCGACCGCCTTGTCGAGGGTGGTAGTCATCAGCCGTGACTCGACGTACTGCTCGAGATCCTTGCCGACCAGATCACCGCGCAGCATGTCGCGAGCGCGGAGCTGGCGGATGGCGAGCTCCTCAGGGGAGGAGGGCTCGGTCAGCGGGGAGAGTCCCCGCAGCTTCTGGCGCTCTACTTCCAATCGAGCGCTCCCCGCTTCCAGACGTAGCCGAGCGCGACCATCAGCAAGGTGACGAAGACGCCGACCTCGGCCAGGACGAAGACCGAGTCGGCCTCCTTGAGGATGACGCCGACGGGGTAGAGGAAGACGACCTCGATGTCGAACAGGATGAACAGCATTGCGATCATGTAGAAGCTGATGCCGAAGCGGAAGGTGCGGGAGACCTCCGAGGGCAG
>JBPCOO010000267.1:0-2971 GCA_051000155.1 Solirubrobacterales bacterium
TCACCCCCGCCCGTGGCCTGATCGTCGCCGCGATCGGCTGCGCGCTGCTGCTCGGCCTCTCTCAGTTCGTCGACTACCGCGGCGTCTCGGTCGGCGGGGCCGAGTTCACCGGAGACACCGGCACGGTCGCCCCGCCGCCCGAGGTCGATCGCCGGGAGGCGGGCGAGCCGCATAGCTACGCCTTCGTACCCGTGGCGGTGGTTACCGTTGCGATCCTGGCGCTCGCCTACGCCCGGCGGCGCTGGCAGCTCACCAGGGTGGCGGCGCTGATCGGAGTCGCGGCGGTCGCGGTCAGCGTCTTCATCGATCGACCGCAGGGTCTCGACGAGGGCGTGGTCAGCCGCGACTTCGCCGGTGCCGAGGCGCAACTGCTGGCCGGCTTCTGGGCGCAGCTATTCGCCGGGCTCGGACTGGCGGGCACCGCGCTGTTGCTCGGGCAGGAGCTGCGCCGGCCGGCTGCCTCCCGAAGCGGCGAACGCCGGACCGGCAGGCGAGTTGCGTGGCCCGGGCTCGGGAAGCGACGCGACTCCGACCCCGTCGGCTCCCCCGAACGAAGGACGCCGGGGGACGAGAGGTCGTCGACTGAGAGACGCGGACAGCCCGGCGCTCGCGAAGGGGGGGCAGCCGAGTCCCGCCCCGGACGCCGATCCCTGACGGGCGAGGGAAGCGCATGAGCATCTTTCGAGCCGAAAAGGTGGTGCCGTTGATCGTGGTGGTCGGCGCTATCGCCCTAGCCGCCTCGGAGTTCATGATCGCCTTCGAGTTCACCCCACCGGGCGGCGAGGCGCTGCGGGAGGTCAGCGGAGGCGACCGCCACGGCTTCTCCAACGTGATCCTCGCCTTCGCCGCGATCACGGTGATGGTGATCGCGATAGCAACCGGCTCGCGACCGGCCGCTTACGCGGTCGCCGCGCTCGGCGTGGTCGCCCTGCTCCTGTTTTTGGTGGTAGATCTGCCCGACGTCGGCCAGCGCGGCAACCTCCGCGACCCGCTTCGCGATCTGGCGACCGCCGAGGCCGTCCCGCAAAACGGCTTCTGGATGCAGGCGATCGGCGCGGTCGCGCTGGCCGTGGGAAGCGGCCTGTTCGCCGCGGTCTACGCCGGACGGTGGAGCGAAGATGCCGAGAGCGGGGCGACGAGTCCTCGTCGGGAGCGCGACCGCGGCGCTTCGAACCGCCGGGCCGGCGGCGGTGGGACGCGCGACGGCGGTCGGGAGCGCGCCGGCGAAGATTCGGACGAGCTCCCCTTCGACCAGGAATCCTCGCCGACCCGGTAGCCGCGGTCTGATGCCGTGCTCCCGGTCAGTTCGTAGAGCGAGCCGTTGGCGCGCGTCGTGCGTGCGTGACAGAAAGTCCGCAGAGCGGACCTTTCGTGGCTGAGGTGGGGGGCGGGTCGGTGCCCTGGACGGTGGAGCGACGCCGAGCCTGGCCCCGAGCGGCGGCACGGTCCGGCTAGCTCGGCGGACGGGCGTGACGGAATTGTTGCCCCTCCGTCGCGATCCGATCCTTTCGGCGCCCCACACGTATCACCGAACCGACCAGCCTGGATGGATGGACGTTTTGGGAGCTCAACCGGTTCGCCCGCCCGCCCCCGGCGCCGACCCTACGGAGCTTTGGAGGGCAATCGTTGCCCTGGCGACCAGCCAGCACGACTTGGTTACCAGATCGCAGCTGCTCGCCCTCGGGATGAAGCGCGGCATGGTCACGAGGCGTCTGCGGGCGGGTGGTCTGCACCGGGTGCATTGGGGCGTATACACGCTCGGAACCCCAAACCTGACCAGGGAGGGTCGCTGGCTGGCCGCAGTGCTGGCCTGCGGTTGCGACGCCGTTCTCAGCCATCTCAGCGCCGGCGCGCTGTTGGAGCTGCTGGCGGTGGATCCGGTTGTGATCGACGTGAGCGTGTCCTCGCAGAGGCGCCGTCGAGCGGGTCTCCGGGTCCATCGACGGTCGCTACCGCTCGCCTACCACTCGATCATCGTCGACGGAGTTCCGGTGACCACCCCGGTGAAGACCTGGTTCGACCTGGCGGCCGTCGTCGGCACCGAGCGACTGCGGACAGCGCTCTCCGCCGGCGAGCGCGACGGCAAGCTGGACCCCGTCCGCCTCGCCGCGCTCGCCGACGCCATGCCGAGGCAACCCGGGCTCCGCCTCGCTCGCGAGCTGCTCTCCTCCTACCTGCCGATGCCGGCCCAGCTTCGCTCCAACCTGGAGCGGACCTTCTGGGAGGATTGGAGACAGGAGGACCACCCCGAGCCCGAGCTCAACGCGAGTTACTGGGGCGAGGAAGTGGATGTCCTCTGGCGGGACCGGGCGTTGGTGCTCGAGCTCGACGGTTGGCGCTACCACCGAACGAGCGTCGACCGTGCCCGCGACGAGGAGCGAGACCTGAAGCTCGCCCGCGCCGGGGCTCAGGTGCTGCGCATCAGCGATGTACTCGTCGATCAGGACATCGGCGGCGCGATCAGTGCCATCGCAGAGATCCTCGACCGCCGACCAGTAGTCGCATCTTTGCCACCCCAGAATGGGCCACCGGCGGCCACTGACCACCTCGGCCCCCGGCCGGGCCAAGCGGACGACGAACCTCCACGAAAGGTCCTCCCGGCGGACCCTTCGTAACCGATACCCAGGCCGGGGGAACGGTGCGAGCTTCCGTCCACGAAACGTCCTCCCAGCGGACCTTTCGTAACAGCGAAGGGCGATGAGCAGGACGGCGTGCACTCAGGCACGGCCGCGTCCAGCTGCCGCCAGGGATTTCTCAGGGCGTGGAGATCAAGGAGCCCTGAGCGATAGGGCTTCGGCCCGTGAGTGAAGGGGGACGCAGATATCCGCGTCCTGAGGAAGCCCTACCAGCGGTAGTGGGCGAAGGCCTTGTTGGCTTGGGCCATCCGGTAGATGTCGTCCTTGCGCTTGTAGGCGCCGCCCTGTTGCTGGGTGGCGTCCATGATCTCGCGCGCCAACCGGTCCGACATCGC
>JBPCOO010000282.1:0-4926 GCA_051000155.1 Solirubrobacterales bacterium
GGACGATGCTGGAGGTCGTAGTCAGGGTCGCTTTGGCCGGGGTACTGGTGGTTGCCGCGGCAGGCAAGTTGAGACGTCCCCAGCAAACCGCTGCGGCGATGTCCACCTACGGCTTCGACGCTGCCGCGGGCCAGTGGCTCGCCTGGGGTTCGATGGTGGTCGCGGAGCTGGTCCTGGCCGTCGGGGTCGTCGCCGGGAATGACGCCGCCGCCTTCGCCGCGGGCGGGCTGATGATGACCGCGGCCGCGGTGATGGCCAACGCGATCATGCGCGGAAAGGCCGGCGAGCCCTGCGGCTGCTTCGGCGGCGGCTCCCGGGTCGGCAACGGAGCTATCGCGCGGAACCTGGCCTTGGCCGCGGCCCTGTTCGCGGTGCCGTTCCTCCCCGAGGGCCCGCTCGCCACCGACACCTGGCTCGGAATCGGTCTGGGCGTGGCCCTGGCGGCGATCATCGCCCTCGCGGTTGTCGTCCTCGCCCTCGCTCGCGAGGTCGGGATGCTCCGCCTGCGGCTGGGTCCCAGCTCGGCGCTGGAGGTCTCCCACGAGGGGCCCGAGGTTGGCGGGCGTACCGGCCTGATCGAGCGCTTCTCACCGACGACTCGGGCGGAGCTCGCGCTCGCGGTGTTCAGCTCGGAGGGCTGTCACATCTGTCGAGCGCTCGAGCCGGCGATCGACTCGCTGCGATCCGAGCCGTCGCTTACGATTTCAAGCTTCGAAGAGGGTGCTGACGCCGACGTCTGGGAGCAGCTCGCGATTCCCGGTGCGCCGTACGCCGTCGCCCTCGATCTCGACGGATACGTAGTGGCCAAGGGCACCTACAACAACCTCTCCCAGCTCGAGTCGATCGTGGCTACGGCTGAGCGTCGGCAGGTCGACCGATCCCGGGTGGAGGCGCTCGGTGTCTAGCGCCGGGACGCAGCCGACCAGCACCGCCCGGATGGTCGCACCGGGGTGGAGCGCGCGGTCGAGTGAATCGCCTCAAATAGCTCCCGCCGCGGCTTCCTCGCCCGGGTGAGCAAGGTGATGGCGGCGGTCACCGCCGCCATCACCGTCTCCAAGCAGCCACCTCGAGAGGCGCGCCTGCGCCTCCCGGTCGCCCCGCGAGAGCGGGAGGTGCTTAGAGCCTGCGACGATGATCGGACGAGCCCGGTACCACCCGGCTGGGTGGGGCTGAGGTGCGGCATCCCGGCAGGCCTACGGCTGCGGAGGGCTGATCACGCTCGGCGGGAAGTCCGGCTTACCGACTGCTCGGTAGAGGGCGCCACTTGCCTTGGCGAGGCGCCAGTCGCGGTCGGCGCGCTCGAGGTAGGCGATGTCGCTTTCGACCGAGGGCTCGGTGCGGTCGGCGAAGCGGGTGACCACGTCGGCGGTGATGCGGGCCTCGCTCGCGTTGCCCGATGGCTGAACGGCATGGACCCCCGCCAGGATCGTCTCCTCCCAGACGGGAAAGCCGCGCGGGTCCGCATACTCGATCGAGGAGTCCTCGACGCCGCCGCCCGCGGCCCCGGCGGCTCCCTCCTCCTCTGAATCGGGTGCGGGGGCGGCGGGACCCGGAGTCGGGTCCACCGACCCGGCGTCGTCCCGAGTTGCCAGGAAGACGCCGATGCCCACCAGTAGCGCCAGCAGCACCGGCAGCAGGACGACCACTACTCGGCGGCGGATCGGCAGGCGGTCGAACACATGACGCAGGGTAGTTGCCCCCGCCGGAGCGCGCGTCCGTCGGCACTCCGCATTTTGCGGATTTCGGGCGCCGCCTTCCCATCCTTCTCCGGCCGTAGCTTGCTCGCATGGCCGCTACCGCCACAGCCGAGACCTCTATCCTCGCGACTCGCGTGAACCACCTCAGACCAGTTCCAGATCCCAAACCCCCGCAGGCGCCGCTATCCGGTGATGCGCCGACGATCGACCAGCTCGAGCGGTGGGCGACGGTGATGCGGATCGATTGCGTGCGGATGCTGGCGGTGGCGAAGTCGGGCCACCTCGACTCCTCTCTCTCGGCGGCCGACATCGTCGCCGCTCTATATACGAGGGTGCTGCGACACGACCCGACCCGACCCGATTGGCCCGAGCGTGACCGCTTCGTCCTCTCCAAGGGTCATGCCGCACCGATCCAGTACGCGGCGCTGGCCCGCTTCGGCTACTTCGAGCTAGAGGATTTGATGGGCTTGCGGAAGATCGGAGCCCAGCTCCAGGGCCACCCCGACATGAACAAGACCTCGGGGGTGGAGGTCTCGACCGGCTCGCTCGGCCAAGGCCTTTCGATGGCGCTCGGGATAGCGACGGCGCTTCACCTCGATTCGATCGAGGACGCTCACGTCTTTGCCCTGCTCAGCGACGGCGACTGCCAGGAGGGCCAGACCTGGGAGGCGGCGACCGCGGCCCCACACTTCGCCGAGCGGGGCGGCTCCAAGTTGACCGCGATCATCGACTACAACCACCTCCAAACCGATGGCACGACCGAGGAGGTGATGGACATCGCCGACCTGCGAGCGAAGTTCGAGAGCTTTGGCTGGGACGCGATCGAGATCGACGGCCACGACATGGGCGCCGTGGTCGAGGCGCTCGAGCGCAGCCGCACCCTGGATCGACCCGCGGCGGTGGTCTGCCAGACGAAGAAGGGCCGCGGGGTCTCGCTGATGGAAGGACGCTTCGGCTTTCACGGCAAGCCGCCGACGCCCGAACAGGCCGAGGAGGCGCTGAGCGAGCTGGAGGCGCGGCTGGCCGAGCAGACCGAGGCCCTGGAGACCGCCGGCTCGACTGGAGGGCGGAGCTGATGGCCGGGGTGGTCGAAGCAACCGCGACCCGCAACGCCTACGGCGACGCGCTGCTGGCGCTCGGAGACGAGCACGACGACGTCGTTGCCCTCGACGCCGACCTCTCCGTCTCAACCCAGGCGGCCAAGTTCGGCAAGGAGCATCCCGACCGGTTCTTCAACGTCGGCGCAGCCGAGGCGAACATGATGTCGATGGCTTGCGGAATGGCCGCCTCCGGCAAGGTCCCCTACTGCTCCACCTTCGCCATCTTCGCCTCCGGTCGGGCCTACGACCAGGTCCGGCTAGGGATTGCCCACAACGAGCTCAAGGTGCGGATCGGCGCCTCCCACGGCGGCGTCTCGCTGGGCGAGGATGGCGCCTCCCACCAGATGATCGAGGACATCGCTCTGATGCGGGCAATGCCGAAGATGCAGGTGATCTGCCCGGCCGACTACAACCAGGCCTACCGGGCGGTGCTCCACAGCTACGAGAACGACGAGCCGATGTACATTCGCCTGGGACGCCCCGCGACCCCGGTGGTCTACGACGAGGTCCCCGAGACGCTCAACTCGGTCGATGTCCTGCGCGAGGGCGCCGACATCACCCTGATTGCCACCGGTCACATGACCTGGCGCGCGCTGGAGGCGGCGAAGAAGCTGGCGGACGAGGACGGGGTCGAGGCCGAGGTGCTGAACGTCGGCATCATCAAGCCGCTCGACGGTCGCAAGATCGTCGAGTCGCTCGGCAAGACCGGGGTCGCGGTGACCGCGGAGGAGCATCGGGTGACCGGCGGCCTCGGAGACGCGGTTCGCCAGGTCGCGGCCGAACAGCACCCCGTGCCGGTGTTCGCCGTCGGCATGGAGGACGAGTTCGGCCTCTCGGGGACCGGCGAGGCCTGCATGGAGCACTTCCGCCTCACCTCGAGCGCGATCGTTGACCGGGCCCGCGAGGCGCTGCTGCTGAAGCCAATAGTCTCCCACCCACCCCTGACTTACTGAGCGGCCCCGTGGACGCGTTGCTCGGCGTGTCCCGCCTCGCTCAGGTGCGGGAGCACCATCGCTCGCCGGCTCCTTGATCAGCACGCCAACGGGGCCGCTCAGTTGCGTCAGGCCTGAAGGCATATCGCCCAGGACTCCTTGATCTTCACGCCCACGGGACCTCTGCCGCTGCTACCGCGGGTCCAGATCCCGGCTGTGACCGCTGCCCTTGCGGCGGCTAGTGCCGATCGGCAGGCCGGCTGTTTTCCGCGAGCGATCCATCAGGTGTCGGCGTCGCTGTCCGGCGTAGAGACGTCGCTGGATGAAGATCGTGACGAGGCCTCCGAGGAAGATCGCCCCGAGGTTGATGCCGAGCTGGATCGCGGCGCCCCCCGCGTGGCCCAGTCGCCGTAGGCGCCCGCCACGCCGATGTTCGCCGCGGCGGGGATCGTGGCGACGCTGATCAGCACCCCCACCACAACTCAGGCCCGACGACCATCGCCCCGATGATCAGGATCGGCTCGTCGAAGTAGATCCCTACGGCCGCGATCTGCATCGCCAGGACCATGTAGAGGATGAAGGTGTTGGAGAGCTCAACTCCCTCGCTGGTCTGCTTGGTCACCTCCTCCCAGACGACCGGATCGGAGCCCCCGCGGGCCGCCCCCTCGGCCGCCGAGGCGAATCCCGAGATCTCGCTGTCGATCTCCTCCAAGGCAATCGAGCCGTTGCGGTCGATATCGAGCTCGCGTAGGTCGGCGACGATCAGGCTGGCGTCCTCGCGGGCGACGTCGCAGAGGATCACGTCCCCGACGGGCTTGCGCGCGACCCCCTCGAGATGGACCAAGTTGCAGACCGACTCGGCGTCGTCGAGCAGGTCGAGCGCCTGCGTGGACTGCTTCCCGGGGACCACGATGCGGAGGTGAACCATCCAGCCGCAAGCCTACCGTCGCCAGCCCCGTCCACCGGGCCCCCCATTCGCATCCTTACCGGTGCCAGGCCCGTTGCAAGATGGGCGTAGTGCAAGTCTCGGGTTAGCGTTCCCTTACAATGCAGGATCTCGACCGCGCCTGCGGGCGCGCAGGAAGCTTCCATCCCTCCAAGAAAGACGTCCTCGAATGGCATCTCTCAGACGACGCAGCAGATCCCGTGCCCGCCGCTCCCGGATGGAGCGCCAAGCCCATCCCGAGGCGATCCCCG
>JBPCOO010000288.1:0-6328 GCA_051000155.1 Solirubrobacterales bacterium
GCCGCGCTGGAGGCGAAGTCGACCAAGGCCGAGCGATAGGTGGCGAGGGACTCGATCGAGACCCACTCCTCCGGCCCGTGATGGCCGCCACCGCTGGGCCCGAACTCCACCGCCGGCACGCCGACCCGGAGGAAGGAGATCACGTCGGAGGCGCCGTCGCGACCGACGCCGGTGGCCTGATCGCGATGATTTGAGGAAGCGGCGTCGCAGAGGGCTACGACGTAGGGTGAGGACGGGTCCACGGCGACCGGCGGACGCTCGAAGGTGGAGACGATCTCGCAATCGGGGAGGGCACGGATATCGCGCAGGATCGCCTCGGGATCCTGCTCGGGGAGATAGCGAATGTCTACGTCAATCATGCAGAGGTCCGGAACCTTGTTGAGAGCGTCGCCGCCACCGATTCGGCCAAGATTGATCGAGGGCCGGTCGAACAACTCGGAGGACTCACGCGTAAACGGTAGCGATTCGATTCTCCGGAACGCGTCGAACGCCTTCAAGATCGCATTGTCACCCTCCCACGGAGTCGATCCGTGCGCGGCGGTCCCGCTCACCTGCACCCGCACCGCGAGCACGCCCTTGGCGGCCACGCCGACGTGCATGTCGGTGGGTTCGCCGGTGATCGCGAAGTCTCCGGCGAGGCCGCTATCGACCACCAAGTCGCTGCCGCGGTACTCCTCGCTGTCGTCCTCCTCATCCGGGACCAACGCCAGCCGCACCCCGATCTCGTCCTGATCTTTGAGATCGTTCAGTGCCAACATCATCGCCGCGACCGCACCCTTCATGTCGTAGGTACCGCGTCCGACCAAGCTGTCCCCGCTGACGACCGGCTCGAACTGGCCCGCCTTGCCCGGAACCACGTCGAGGTGGCCGTGGATGACGACGGTACGGGCATCGGTGTTGCCGACCTCGGCGATCAGGACCGGGAGCTCGCGGATCTCGAGCTGTCGGACCTTGATGTCGCGGGCATCGAGCCAGCCCTTGACGAAGCCAGCGCACATCCGCACGCCCTAGTCCGTCGAGCTGTAGTAGCCGATCAGCTTCTCCGCAAGTAGTCGCTCTTCCATCCGCAAGAGGGTAGTGGCGCCGGTGCGCCCCGTCGAGCGGCCCGAGAAATGATGCCGCCCTCGGCCGACCCCGGCAGCGACCGTCATCTAGCGTTCGCAGGCGATGGCCGAGGTAATCGATCCCACCTGGATCGCCTTCTGCGCCGAAGCTCCCGCCGATCCCGGACGATTGGACGCCGCCATCGAACGCGTGGCCGACCACTACCGGGCGACCGCGAGCGGGGAGCTGCGCCGCGAGAGCTGGACCGAGGGCCAGGTCGGGCTGCTCTGCCTGAGCGATGAGGCACGTAGCGCGCGCTGGCCGAGCTTCAGCGCCGACCACCGCTACGCGATTGCCACCGCCTACATGCCCACCGGGTGGGAACGGGCCGTTGGGGCGGGCGCCGGTGTCGCGGTCGAAGATGGGCCCCTCCACCTCGCCGATGCCCTCTCCGCGGATCCCGAGCTGGTGGCGCGGGAGCTCGATGCGCCCGCCGTGGTCGGCCTCGCCGACAAGCGCGCCGGCACCCTGTGGGTCATCAATGACTGCCTCGGCGCCGGCCGCCTCTACGAGGGCCGGATCGATGGCGGCACGATCTGGTCCAACCGCCTCGGCGCGATCACGCTGTTCGCCGGCACCGAGCCGGCCTCCGATCGCCGGGCGTGGGAGCTGTTCGCGGCGATGGGCTGGTTCATCGGGGACGCAACGCCGATCTCCGGCTGCCGGCGCCTCCCACCCGGAACCGTGATCGAGGCAGGGGCCGGCGGTATCGAGCGCCGGCGGGTAGACGGCGTCGGGGCGCTGGTCTCGCCCACCGACACCTCCCGGGCCGAGTTGGTGGAGCGCTTTGGCGAGGAGGCCAAGGCCACCGCCCGGGCCGCGGACGAGCTCTTTCCCGAGCCGCCGCGCGTCGACCTCTCCGGCGGGCGCGACAGTCGGCTGGCGGCGGCGGCATTCGTCTCCGCCGGGGTCCCCGCTCGCTATGTGACCTCTGATATGACCGCCGGGGAAGCCGACGTCGCCCGCGAGCTGTTCGCCCGGCTACCCGGAGACTTCGACCACCAGGTTCGCTGGGGCGGTTCGCAGCGGAAGACCTACGATCGACCGATCCGCGAACGCGCCCGGGCCGTCCACCTGCTCCACGACGGCATGCGCCACGCCGCCAAGGTCAGGGGCAAGATGGACCTTCCACCAACCCCCTCGGCCTCCGCCTCGATCTCCGGCCACGGCTGTGAGATCGCCCACGGCTTCTACTACACCACCCCTCGTGCCCGGGAAAAGGTCGAGCGGGGTGGTTGGGGGGGAGCCCTGGCCCGCCTCGAGCAGGCGGGCCGCCGGCGCCACCAGGGGGCCCACGAGGCATGCTACGAGCGCGCCCGTAGCGAGATCGAGACGACGCTGGATGCGGGCGAGGTGCGCGGGGTCACCGGGCCGGCGCTCCTAGATTGGTTCTATCTGATGGAACGCTTCTCCCACCGCTCGGGACTGGCGGCGGATGTCGAGCGGATCACCTTCTTCTCCTGCCGGGGGTTCCTCCGGGCCGCCTTCAGCCTCACCCCCGCCGAGCGCCTCGGCAACGAGCTACACCTCGCCGCCACCGCCAGCCTCGTCCCGCAGTGGGCCGAAGTTTCCTACTTCAAGCCGCAAAAGAAGCGACGCGGCTCGATCCTCGCGCGACTCCGCGGTCGGGCCGGGCGCGAGGAGAAGCGAACGATGATCTGGGAGGGCTCCGATGGCGAGGACCTCGAAGAGATGATCGCGGCCGAGGGAGCGTGGACGGAGCTCTACCGTCCGGACCGCGTCCGCGAGATCTGGCAGCAGGCCCGCTCCGGCTCCCCCGATCCCCACTTCCAGGACGTGTTCGAGGGGATCGTCTACCGGGAGGCGTTCTCCGACCACCTGCGGACGCTGGCGAGGGGAGCGCGCGCGGGAGAGCCGCTGTTCGGGCCTAAGCTTCCCACTGGCACCCCATGAGCGAACTACCGAAGCCCGCAAACGCGTCGACCATGCCCGAACCGCGGCCGTTGATATTCGTCGGCGGGACCGGCCGGAGCGGCACCCACGTCGTCGCCCGCATCCTCGGCAAGCACGCCGACCTCCACAACATCAGCAACGAGGTCCGCTTTCACGTCGACCCCGGCGGCTTCCCCGACCTGCTCGCGGGCGAGACCACTCCCGAGGAGTTCGTCGGCCGCCTGCGGGGACGCTGGTGGCGGGGGGTCGCGCTCCAGCGCCTCAGCCTGCGCGGCCTCCACCGCTACGTCGATCGTGAGGCGCTGGAGCGGGCGTGCGAGCGCTTCCTCGAAGGATTCTCTGCGGATCCGGACGCGGCCTGTCGCAACCTCTTCCTTGAGCTGCTGGTGCCCTCGATGGTCAAAGCGGGCAAGCCGGGCTTGATCGAGCAGAGCTGCGACACGATCGCCCAGGCGCCAACGCTGATGCGCGTGTTTCCGGAGGCCAAGTTCATCCATGTGATCCGGGATGGCCGGGATACGGCCGCGTCGCGGGTCGCCCAGGCGCGCTGGCTGTCGAAGCCGCGAACGATCAAGCAGGGCCTGGAGTGGTGGGAGGCGAGGCTGCGGCGCAACGACATCGGCAAGCGCGAGGTGCCGAGCGAGCAGTTCATCTCCTTCAGCCTCGACGAGCTGGTCGAGACCAAGCGCCTGGCCACCTTCAGCCGCCTGCGCAAGTTCTTGGAGCTGGAGCGGGATCAGGCGATGCGCGGCTTCTTCGAGCGCAAGGTGAGTGGCCGCCGGGGCAACTTCGAGCGCTGGCGGCGGCGGCTCAGCCCCAAGCGCCAGCAGGAGATAGACCGGCTCTACGTGGAGGCGCTCGAGCGGCTCGAGCGCGAGCAGATAAACGGCTGCCGGATGCTGCGGAGGGTCTACGACCACCGGAAGGGAGCATGAGTCGCGACGGGGTCGATCCGGTATCTCCGGTTAGCCCCGGTAGTGGAGCCGCGCTCGGGGGGAAGGTGCTTCGGCTGGCCTCGATCCACACGGTCGGGCTGTTCATCAACCAGTCGCTGACGCTGGTCGGGGCGATCGTGGTGGCCCTGTTCCTGGGACCGGCGGAGTTCGGCCGCTACGGCCTGCTGTTATTCGCCTCGGCGCTGCTGAGCTTCCTCTTTAACCTCGGCTCCAAGCAGGGAACGATGAAGCGCGTCTTCGGCGGTGGGGACGATGATGATGACGACGACGATGCGGACGAGGAGGTAGTCGAGTCGCGCCAGCGGGCGCTCGGGACCGGCCTGGTGCTGACCCTGCTGGTATCGCTGGTCGGAACGGCGCTGGTGATCGCCTTCGCCGGACCCGTCTCCAGCTTCCTGCTCGGCGAGGAGACCGACCGCGAGCTGATCGTGCTGGCGGCACTCGCGGGCGGATTCGGCTCGCTCCTGCGTCTGGGATCGCTGGTCATCTGGATGGAACACCGTCCGGCCCCCTACATCGCGCTGGAGACGATGCGCCCCCTGCTGGCGCTGGCGATCGCTGTGCCCCTGCTGGCCGCGGGCGCAGGCATAGAGGCGGCGATCGGCTCCTACGCGATCGGCTCGGCGGCGGCCGCGGCGGTCTCGATCTACCTGCTCGGCCGCAGCGTCGAGCTCTGCTTCGAACCCTCGGAGGCGGTGGCGATCATGCGCCGGGGGGCTCAGCGGGTGCCGCTGGTGTCATCGATGTGGACGGTGGGCTACATGGATCTGTTCCTGCTCTCCCGCTTCGTCTCCGAAGCCGACCTTGGGATCTACCACCTCGCCTCCAAGGCGGGCTTTGCCGTCGCCTTCCTTCCCGCCGGCTACCGCAAGGCGTTGCGGCCCTTGCGCAAGACCCCCGCGTTCGCCGCGGTCGAGGACGAGTACGGGGTCGGGGTCGCCCGCGGACAGCAGCTCGGCTACTTCCTCTTGATCCTGGTCGGGGTGCTGCTGGCGGTGACCCTGGCGGCGCGGGTCCTGGGTGAGCTCTCCCCCGACTCCTACGCCGAGGCGGCGGCCCTGGTCCCGCTGCTCTCGGCCGGGCTGGTCGCTCCCACGGTCTACCGGATGATCAGCAAGTCGACCAAGTTCAAGGGCAAGCCCGTCTACTTCATCGGCGGAGCGGTGGTGGCCGCGGCCCTGTTCATAGGTCTCTCGCTGCTTTTGATCCCTCCGCTCGGGATCTGGGCGCCCCCGATTGCGATGATCGCCGCCTTCAGCGTTCCAGCGACCGCGATCGTGGCCAAGGGCCAGCGCGGCCGGAGCCCGATGCGTCCTCCCACCCGGTCGTTCCTGACCGCGGCCACGACCGCCGTCGCGATCGCCGGCGGCTACTACCTGCTCGATGTGGGGGGACCCCTGCTGCAGATCGGACTCGCCACGATCGGGATGGGAGCCTGGATCGCCCTGCTGCCCCTTACCGGCGCAATCCCGCGCTACCACTTCGCCCCGCTGCTGGAGATGGTCCGCTCGGCGACGGGACGTGGCGGCACCAGCTACGACCCGGTGGAGGTGATCGCGGAGCTCGATCCAAGCGAGCGCAAGGCACTGCGGCAGGTGATCGTACGGCGGCGGCGGCTGAACCGGGTCGCGGGCAAGCTCGACATCCCCGAGAACCGACTCGCCCGGCGGCTGGTGCGGGCACTGCGTCGCTTCGCCGAGGCCGGGGAGATGGGCGCCGCCTCTCCCACCTCCGAGGATGCGCTCATCGGCCGTTACCTGTTTGCGCGCGCCACCCCCGCCGACCGCGGCGCCTACGGCAAGGATCTGATCCAAAAGCATGGAGTCGCCGCCAATGATCTACGCGAGCTGGAGCTGATCATCGAGGAGCTGACCAAGATCCCGGCGCGCGAGTGGCGAACGAGCTGACGCAACCCGCCCGCCCGGAGCCTTTGGTCTGAGCACCACGGCCAATAGCTAGGGCCTCGCTAAAGATCGCCGCCCTCCTGCCGACAGCAATCACAAGGTAGCCAGGATCCCTTCGGGCAGGAGAGCTAAACCCATGCGCAAATCAACCGTTTGCCGAATAAGCGGACTCACCTCGCTGACGCTGGCCGTCGCCATCTTCGGCTGGATGGCGCTCGCCGGCCCCGCCAACGCCGAGGTCCGCACGGCGATGAATCCCTCGCGCTCGGGTGATCTGGTGAAGACGATCCCGATCTCCAAGCAGCCCTGGCAGGAGACCCGCTCGGTGATGAGCATCGGTCCCAACCAGCTCGGTTCGCTCAGCCCGGGCGAGGTCGTCGAGGCGGCCTCCGACATGGAGCTGACCATCTGCATCCGTCCCAACCCGCTGCATCCGGGCGAGGGCCAACC
>JBPCOO010000309.1:0-3460 GCA_051000155.1 Solirubrobacterales bacterium
CGACCACTAGCCGCAGCTCGCGCCCGGCGGCGATCGAGAAGTAGAAGGCGGTGCGAATGCCCTCGGCGGTCAAGGGCAGGCAATGACCGGCGGAATCGCCGCAGAAGAAGATCCCACCCTCGGTCGCATCACGCAGGCGGTGCGGAATCCAGTTGCCCTGGTAGCGCTCGGCGGGCAGCTCCAGGCGCTCGGCCAGCTCGACCGTCGGATCCTTGACGTGATGGCGAGGATCGAAGCTGCCGACCCCCACCCGCAGCTCGTCACCGGCGGGGAAGCTCCAGCCGTAGCCGGCGGGGACGACGTCGCGCTCGATCCAGAGCTCCATCCGATCCCCGCGCCCGCCCGGGTGCACCTCGAGCCCACGGGAGAGGGGGCCGTCGGGCGGTTGATAGCCCTCGGCGCCGAGCACCCGGCGCCAGCCGAGCGCATCGACGACCAACGGCGCCCGGACCTCGCCGCGGTCGGTCTCGATCCGGAAGGTGTGAGTGGGATCAATCGTCGCTCCCGTGACCGGGCGCTCTCCCGCCAGCCCCTCCACCTTGGCGGTCTCGAAGTCGGCGTCGCACTGTGACCACAGCAGACCGCAGAGCTCGGGGTAGTCGAAGGTGGAGAACGACCACGGCAGCTTCATCACGGTGTCGGCGTAGGGGCTGTGGAAGTCGAGCTCGGTGAAGGTCTGGCGGATCGAGGCGCTCGCGCCCATCGCTTTCAGCCAGTCGGTCGGGGCGCCGCAGGCAGAGGTCTGGCGCTCGCCGATCTCGTAACGATCCAGCACCAGAACCCGGGCGTTCGCGCCCGTAAGCTCGCGGGCGATCGTCAGCCCGGCGAAGCTGGCGCCGCAGACGATGACGTCGTAGTCGCCGCCGATCGGCGTCCGCTCGTCCCCGCGCTTGGTCTTCCGCTCCGGCATTCGCCGGGAGGTTAGAGAATCGCGATCCGGACTCCCGCAGCCCACCCGCCGCGCCCGTTTGCAATCATTCCGCGCCGCATGTCCGCGACTGCAACAGCAGGCGGCACCATCACGGTGCCCGAGGGAGCCACCCCGGTGGAGGGCTCCGACGGCCTGCTGTTCGAGCTCGACGGCGAGATCATTCCCAACTACGCGGCGACGATCAAGCCGTTTGAGGAGGGTGAGGTCGTCACCGGCTCGGTCGTCCGGATCGACAAGGACGAGGTCTTGCTCGATATCGGCTGGAAGTCCGAGGGCGTCATTCCCTCCCACGAGCTCTCGATCCGTCGCTCGATCGACCCCGCCGACGAGGTCGATCTCGGCGAGGACGTCGACGCGCTGGTGCTCACCAAGGAGGACTCCGAGGGTCGCTTGATCCTGTCGAAGAAGCGCGCCCGCTTCGAGAAGGCCTGGCGCAAGATCGAGGCCGCAGCCGAATCCGGCGAGCCGGTCGAGGGCCATGTGATCGAGGTGGTCAAGGGCGGTCTGATCATCGACCTCGGCGTCCGCGGCTTCCTCCCCGCATCCCTGGTCGACATCCGCCGCGTCCACAACCTCGATGAGTTCACCGGCCAGACGCTCGAGTGCAAGGTGATCGAGCTCAACCGCTCCCGTAACAACGTCGTCCTCTCCCGCCGCGCCATCCTCGAGGACGAGCGCAAGGACCAGCGCGAGCAGATCCTCGGTCGCCTCCAGCCCGGCCAGGTGGTCGAGGGCAAGATTTCCAATATCGTCGATTTCGGCGCCTTCGTCGACCTCGAGGGCATCGACGGTCTCATCCACATCTCCGAGATCAGCTGGTCCCACGTCAACCACCCCTCCGAGGTGCTCGACATCGGCGAGTCGGTCCAGGTGAAGGTCTTGGACATCGATCGCGATCGTCAGCGAATCTCACTGGGCCTCAAGCAGACCCAAGAGGACCCCTGGCAGACGGTGCTCAACTCCTACGGTCCAGGCTCCTCGCTCGAGGGCGCGGTGACCAAGGTCGTCGCCTTCGGCGCCTTCGTCGAGATCGTGCCCGGTGTAGAGGGCCTGGTCCACATCTCCGAGCTTGCAGAGCACCACGTCGAGACCCCCGGCGAGGTCGTCCAACCGGGTGAGAACGTCCGCGTCAAGATTCTCGAGATCGACGAGGAGCGTCGTCGCATAAGCCTCTCGATCAAGCGGGTCGGCGAGGGCGGCCTGCCGCTACGCGACGCCTTCGCCGCCGCCGCGGCTTCCGCCGGACACGCCGAGACGGCCCCCGAGGCAGGAGCGGAGGGCGCACCCGAGAGCGAGGCGATCGTCGAGGCGGAGCCCGAGGCGCTCGAGCCGGACATCGCTCCGGCCGATCAGGTCGTGACCGACGATTCCACCTCGCAGGAGTCGGCGCCCGAGCCGGCCGCGGTCGAGTCGGATCCCCCGAAGGTCGCCGAGCCTGCCCCCGAGCCGGAGGAGTCTCCGGTTCCCGAGGCCGCCTCCGCCGACGTACCCGACCTCGGGCTCTCCGAAGAGGTCTTCGCCGATGAGCCGCCGGCGGACGAGGGCACCGACGAGAGCTAGCCCGGTGCCCGGTCCGTCGTTGATCGGGCTCACGGGGGGAGTTGCGGCCGGCAAGTCCGAGGCGCTCCGAATCCTCGATGAGCTGGGGGCCGAGACGGTCTCCACCGATGCGCTCGTCCACGAGCTCCTGGGTACCGCCGAGGTCCGGGGATTGTTGGTGGAGCGCTGGGGGGAGCGGGTCGCGCCTGGAGGCCGGATCGATCGGGCCAAGGTCGGCGAGGTCGTGTTCGCCGACTCGGACGAGCTCGAATGGCTCGAGGGGGTGTTGCATCCCAGGGTGGGGGAGCGGGTCATCGATTGGCGCCGCTCGCTCCCGGATGATCTCGGTGTGGGCGTAGTCGAGGTACCTTTGCTGTTCGAGGGCCGGATGGCCGAGCTGTTCGACGCGACGATCTGCGTTACCGCTGAAGACGAGCTGAGGCGAGATCGGGCCGAGGACCGGGGAACCGATCAACTGGGGGGACGCGAGGGGCGTCAGCTCTCCCAGGCGGAGAAGGCCGAGCGGGCCACCTTCGTGGTCGAGAACGACGGTTCCGTCGAGGATCTCGGGATGCGGCTGGAGCGGCTGCTGCCGAAGCTGGAGGCGGCGGGAGCGTGAGCGTGCGCGTGAGCAGCCGCTCGAAGCGCAAGCCGCCGACCGCGCGCGCGGTCGCGAAGCGAAAGGTGGCGGCGAAGCGGGCCAAGCAGAAACGGCCTACGAAGCGTCGGGGACTGCTCGCACGCCTCGGTTGGGGAAGCGTCATGCTGACCGTGATCGCGATCGGGGTCGCGGTGTTCGCCTTCTCGCGCTTGAACGTCGACGAGACCATCCGTGGGCTCACGCTTCCGCTCAAGCACGAGGACATCATCCGCCAGCAGGCGCGCGAGAAGGACGTGCCCGCCGACCTGATCGCGGCCGTGATCAACGTCGAATCGGGATTCGCCGACCAGACCAGCGAAGCCGGGGCCCGCGGGCTGATGCAGATAACC
>JBPCOO010000338.1:0-3132 GCA_051000155.1 Solirubrobacterales bacterium
TCCCGAGCTCGACCAGATCCGCGATCACCGAGCGCAGCTCGCTCCTGGTCAGGAACTCCCAACCCTCGATTCCGTAGGCGTCGGTCGGCGTTCGGGTGCGCTGGATCTCGCGGATGTCGTCGCGGACGCGAGCCAGATACTCCTCGGGGCTGTCGTCGGGGAAGTTGACCGAACGGACCAGAAGCGCGCCCTGCGCCCAGCGGGGCGGCAGCCGATGGCGGCCGTTCAACTCGCTGATCGCACCCGTCGCCCGCTTGGCCGAGCCCGGCAACACCAGGTAGTCGAGCCTCTTGCCCGCGACCTCGACCTGCCAGGCGTCCGGGCGATCGGAGGCCATCCGCCAGTGCGAGATCTGGTCACGGTCGAGCAGGAATCCGTAGCCGCGGTCGGATACGAACGAGCTCTGCACGTAGTAGGCGGCGGACGGGCCGTTCGGGAACAGGTAGCGGTCCCGCTCGGGATCGGTGGGGGTCGCGAGGCCGTCGGGGCTGCCGGAGCCGACGTTCTGCTGCTGCAGCCAGTTATAGAAGCTCTCGCCACGCTGATCGAGATAGTCGTGGCGTCCGCCGAAGCCGTGGAAGGCCTCCTCCCCCGCCGAGGAGAACGAGTCGGCGATCGCCGCTACGCCACGGCGGGGCGTCACCCTCGCGGATACCCGCAGGCCTCGTTCTCCCTCGGGTCTGATCCAGGCCTCAACCTCGCGGCCGTCGGGGTCGTCGGTGGTCAGACGCAGATCGACACCACCGCGGCTCCGTTTCGCCCCTATGACCCTGGTCGCGCCGTAGACCGTGCCGCTCCGCGTGACGCTGGCGAGCGTCGCGAACCACTGCGGGATCGCGGTCTGCTGCTCGACGGCATGAGTGCCGACCAGGAAGCCGAATGGCCGATAGCTCGCCGGCGACGGATCCGCAGGGAGACCGAATTGGTTCTGAGGCACCGCCGGCACACGCAGTGGCTCCTCCCCGGCGCCCGCAACCTGCTCGAGAACGGTCCGGCCGGCGGGATCGCGAAACGACAGCCGCAGCGGCGAGCGCTCGACCACGGCGACGGAACCATCCGGTGCGGACACCTTGATCCGCTTGCCGAGCGCGACGGACGCCTCGGAGGGCGTCGCGGTCAGCAGAGCGATGAACAGCGCCATCGGAACCAGCCAGAGCGGCATGCCCACCGCTCGCCGTCGCAACACCGCCGTCTTCCCGCCCATCGCCGAAATCCTAGCCGTCCAGCCTGGACCTCTCGGTCGATACGGATGAAAGTCAAGTCGCCTTGCCCAGCTGCACCTCCTCTTGCAAGACTGAGTCCGGGCGTCGGTAGACGACGAGCTAAAGAGCGGTGCTCGGGGCCTGGGCCCGCCGCGCTGCTTGTCCCCTGATGGGTGACTTCAAGATGCGCGCCCCGATGTCGCGCCGGCGCCCGTCTTTGATCTCTTCTCCTTCTGCGGCCTGCTCGCGTGCCAGTCCGCGGTCAGCCGCCGGTAGCCGACCTCGGCCCGCTCGGCGAGCTGCTTCTCCGCCGCGCGCTCTTCAGGGGTGGAGCTGACCCGCTGCCCACCGTGGCGCTTGGGCAGCGGCGGTGCGCCGGCAGTCCGCTCGGCCGCGCGCAGCTTTGCCCGCACCAGCGAGGGTCGCCCGAAGGCGTAGTCCTCGCCCTTGCTGAGCAGATGCCAGGCCAGGGTCGCGATCTTGCGGGCGACCGCGACCGCTGCCACCTGGCCGCCGGAGCGAGCGCGGATCCGCTGACCGAAGGCGCGCAGCGGTCCCGGCGAGCGGATCGCGGCCCAGCCGGCCTCGACCAGCGCCGAGCGCGCCTGGCTGTTGCCGCGCTTGGAGATCCGCCCGTGACGGGCGGGCTCATCGCCGGACTGGCGCACCGTCGGATCCAGGCCGAGGTAGCCGACCAGCTTGCGCGGGCTCTCGAAGCGCTCGATCTCACCGATCGCCGCCATCAGCGTCACCGCGGTCCCGACCCCGATCCCGGGGATGCTCATCAGCCGCTTGGCCTCCGCAGAGCCGACCGCCCAGCGGGCGAGCTTGCGATCGAGCAGCTCGACCTCTTCGTCGAGGAAGCCGATCTGGCGCAGGCAGCCGGCCACCGTCTCGGCCTCCTCGTCCGGCATCTGCAGGGTCTGCAGCCAGCGCCGACCCTTGACCCCGAACAGGTCGGAGACCTCGGGCTTTCCGAGCAGACAGCGCGAGAGCGCCGCATGGACCTCGTTCTTTGCCCGGATCCGCTGGCGAACCAGGGCTGAGCGGCGAGCGACCCGGCGCCGCAGGGCGCCGATCTCGGCACTGGGGACCCAGACCGAGCCCAGCATGTCGGCGTCGAGCAGCCGCGCCAGGGTGCGGGCATCGAACTGGTCGGACTTGACCCGGGCATGGGAGATCGCCCGCACCTCGGCGGCGTTGGCGACCACCACCTCGGCGAGGTGGGGCTCGAGGATCCTGGCGATCTCGAAGGCTGGGCCAGTGGCCTCCAGCACCACCCGGTCTGAGGGGTCGAGGCTTTGGGCGAATAGCTCGAGCGCCTCTCGCGAGGTCTCGACCCGGCCGGCCGATCTGACTTCACCCCCTTCGCAGATCGCCACCTCGCAGAAGCTCTGGTGGGCGTCGAGGCCGATCGATCTCATCTTCTCCTCCTGTCGTTGCGTTGATTGGTGGAGCAGCTTCGGGGCAGCGACAACTACGGATTCGCGCTCGCGGCGCAACCGGGCGGGTCGCAGGGGCGGCCAGATAGGCTCGCGGGCTCTCAGCCCATACCGTCATCTCGGCCTGCCCTTTCATCTGCTCCGGGAAAGCCCCCGTCCCGGTCAGCCGAAGCTATTGCCGGGGGCGGATGGCTCCCGGGGGTAGTTTCATGCCGGTAGGCTGAGCCGCTGATGCGAATCGGAGTGCTCACAGCGGGCGGCGACTGCCCCGGACTCAACGCGGTGATCCGGGCGGTCGCACGCTCGGCGATCGAGGCCGGTGATGAGGCCATCGGGATCAAGCGCGGCTACGCGGGGCTGGCCGAGCGCGACTACGCGACCCTCGACATGCGAGCGGTCTCGGGCATCCTCCCGCTCGGCGGCACGATCCTGGGGACGTCGAGCTTCGAACCCGTCCGCGAGGGCGCGACGGGGCGCCTCCAGGAGGC
>JBPCOO010000377.1:0-7585 GCA_051000155.1 Solirubrobacterales bacterium
GCTCTTGGGCTTCGCCACTTTGGATCGCCACCGGCCGCAGTCGGTCGTCGCTGTCACGAGCGAGGACCCTGGCGAGCATGCGCTTGCAAAAGCCGCAGTCGTCGTCGTAGAGGATCGCGTGGTCGGCCACCTCCCAAGCATGGCGGATCGAGGCGGGGACCGGGGTGAGTCCAGCCACTGACCTGCTCGAGCCGTCCGCGACCCCGAGGGCGGTCGTGAGAATCGTGGTCTAACGTGGCGTCCCTGCGAATCGGAGTGCTCACAGCCGGCGGCGATTGTCCGGGATTGAACGCGGTCATCCGCGCGGTGGCCCGTTCGGCGATCGAGGCGGGCGACGAGGCGATCGGGATCCTGCGCGGGTTCGAGGGGCTCGCCGAGCGCGACTACATGCCCTTGGACATGCGCACGGTCAGCGGCATCCTCCCCCTCGGCGGTACGATCCTCGGAACCTCGAGCTTCGAGCCGGTGCGTGAGAGAGCGGTCGAGGCGATAGGTGAGGCGATCGAGGCGGACCGACTCGACGCGGTGGTGGCGATCGGCGGCGAGCACACGATGTGGATGTGTAACGAGCTGCACCGGGACGACGGCCTGCCCTTGGTCGGGGTGCCGAAGACGATTGACAACGACGTCTGCGGCACCGACTACACCTTCGGCTTCGACACCGCCGTCCACGTGGTCAGTGAGGCGATCGACCGCCTCCACACCACAGCCCAGTCCCACGACCGGGTGATGGTAGTGGAGGTGATGGGACGTAACACCGGCTGGATCGCCGTCCACGGTGGCATCGCGGGTGGCGCCGACGGGATCGTCATTCCCGAGGTCGAAACCCACGTCGACGAGGTCGCCGCGGCGATCACTCGCAGGCACGAGCGCGGCAAGGACTTCTCGATCATCGTCGTCGCCGAGGGCGCCCGGGTGTCCTTCGGCCCCGGCAAGGCCAAACAGGTGCTGGCATCGGAGGAGACCGACGAGTACGGCTACCCTCGGCTCGGTGGAGTCGGCCCGCGAGTCGCGACCGAGCTGGAGCGGATCACCGGCTACGAGACCCGCACCGTCGTCTTGGGCCACATCCAGCGCGGCGGCACCCCGACTTCCCGCGACCGGGTGCTCGCCACCCGCTACGGGGTCAAGGCCTACGAGCTGGCGCGCGCCGGCGAGCACGGGCGGATGGCGTCGCTACGCGGAGGCGAGATGACCTCGGTCCCGTTGGCGGAGACCGACGGCGTCAAGACCGTCGACCTGGGCCTGCTGGAGGTGGCGAAGCGCTTCTTCAGCTAGGTCACCCTCTTCTCGCGCAGCTCCTGCAGCGTCTCCGGATCCTTCCCCAGATCGTCCGCGCCCATGCCCTCGAGCACGCCGACGGTCTTGGAGAACTGGATCTCCGAGTACTGGACCACCTGGACGTGGTTGCCGGAGGGGTCGCGGAAGTCGAGGCCGCGGCTGGGAAGGACCTCAGCTCCGACCGCCTCCAGCCGCTCGCGGACCAGATCGATGTGGTCGACCACCAGGCCGAAGTGGCGCCCGTCGTCGCCGGGCTGCGCCCGCCCCTCCGAGAGCGCGAGGAACTGGTCACCCATGTCGAGGAAGGCCATCCCGGGAGCGCGACCGCGGATCTCAAAGCTGAACACCGACCCGTAGAAGTCGATCGCGGCCTCGAGATCTTCCACCTCGAGGGCGACGTGGTTGATCCCGATCAGGCGGGGGCGCTCGGCCACCGGGCTGGCGCCCTCAGCGCTTGTCGAGGTCGGCGGCCGGGCCGCGGAGCCACTCGATCAGGGGCGCGTAGGCGCGGATGGTGCCCCCGATCAGGAGCACCGTCAGCAGCAGGAGCGCGCCGGTGGTCCCGCCGATGTCGAGCCCGATGCAAAGCACGAACAGGATCAAGCCGATGGTGGTGGTGACGAGAAGCTGCATGGCCGGAAACCTACCAACGCCGGTGCCGCCCTCGCCTTCACCATGCAGAAGGCCTCGGCGACCACCGAGCAGGTTGCGTCTCGCCCCAGCCCTACCTTCGATCCCGGTCTCGCGACGGCTGGACCCGCTTGGGCTCGCCGGGCATCTTCGGGTACTCGGGCGGGTAGGGCATGTCCCCCTCCCCCTCGGCATGGTCGCGCTCGTACATCTCCAGCAGCGGCTCGAGCGAGTGATGGAGCTCGTCGATCGTGGCGAAGCGGTCCCCGACCTCGGCGAAGCGCGCGGGCATTGACTCCACCGTGAAGTCCTCGGGCTGGACCTCGGTCAGCTCATCCCAGTCCAGCGGCGCCGAGACCGGGGCCCCCGGCTTGGGGCGGACGCTGTAGGGAGAGGCGATAGTGCGGTCGCGGGCGTTCTGGTTGTAGTCGACGAAGACCTTCTCGCCGCGCTCCTCCTTCCACCACTTCATCGTCACCTCTCCCGGCATCCGCCGCTCCAGCTCTCGGCCGAAGGCGATCGCAGCGTGGCGCATCTCCGTGAAGCTCCAGCGAGGCTCGATCCGGACGTAGATGTGGATCCCGCGCCCGCCCGAGGTCTTCGGATAGCCGGCGTAGCCGAGCTCCCCCAGCAGGGTGCGCGCCTCGCCCGCCACGCGAACGGCGTCGTCAAAGTCGGTGCCGTCCTGAGGGTCGAGGTCGATCCGCAGCTCGTCGGGGTGGTCGACGTCGGCGCGCCGGACCGGCCATGGGTGGAAGGTGAGCGTCCCCATGTGGGCGCACCAAGCCACTACCGCCAGCTCGGTCGGGCAGACCTCGTCGGCGTGGCGACCAGAGGGGAACTCGATCCTCGCGGTCTCGACCCACTCAGGCGCCCCCTTGGGGATTCGCTTCTGGTAGAAGGCGTCGCCGCCGCGGCTGGAGCGGGTGGCGACGACGATGCCCTCATGAACGCCCTTGGGCCACCGCTCGAGGGTGGTCGGCCGCTCGCGTAGGGCCCGCATGATTCCGTCGCCGACCGCGATGTAGTAGGTGGCGATCTGGAGCTTGGTCACCTCGCCGGTGCGCTCGGTCGCCGGAAAGATCACCCGGTCGGGGCTCGAGAGCCGCACTTCCCTCCCGTCCGCTTCCAGGGTTACCGCCTTCGAGGCCATCACCAGGCAAGCATTGCGCGGTGGGCCGCGGAAGGTCGCGCGGGGGCGAGCAGCGGCCTATGCTGCCTCTGCAGGGGCCATCGCGGCGAGGCAGCTCTCGATGAACTCCCGAACCTGATCCGCGGCGGCGTCGGCGTCGGCGGCCTCCCCCGCCACTCGGACCAGTCGCGAGCCGATGATGACGCCGTCGGCGAGCGCGCCGACCTCGGCGGCGCGCTCGGGGGTGGAGATGCCGAAGCCGACCGCGCAGGGCACCTCGGCGGCCTCTCGGGTCACGCGCACCAGCTCCTCCAGCTCGCCTGGGAGCGCGCCGCGCTCGCCGGTGACGCCGGTGAGCGAGACGATGTAGATGAAGCCCCTCGCGTCTCCGGCGATCCGCTTTCGGCGGGTCGGGGAGGTGGTCGGGGTGACGAACGGGATCATCGTCAGGCCGCGCTCCGCCAAAGCCCCGGGCAGCTCCGCGTCCTCGGAGGGCGGCAGGTCGGGGATGATCGCGCCGCAGGCGCCCGCATCGGCCAAATCCTCGGCGAAGCGCTCCGCCCCGCGGCTGAGCGCCATGTTGGCGTAGACCATCGGCAGCACCGGCACCTCGGCGGAGATCTCCGCACAGACCCCGAGGACGTCGTCGAGGGTCGTTCCCGCCCGCAGCGCCTCGGTGGCGGCGGCGTGGATCGTTGGACCGTCGGCGAGCGGATCGGAATACGGCGCGCCCAACTCGATCAGGTCGGCGCCGGCCCGGGCGTAGGCGCGAGCGACGGCGCGCGAGGTCTCAAGATCAGGATAGCCGCCCATCAGGTAGGGCATCAGAGCCGCCCGCCCCTCCCCGCGCGCTCGCTCGAACGCGATGGCGATCCGCTCCAGGCCACTCGGGCCGGTCGCCCGGTCAGACATCGCCACGGGCGGGAGCGTCGTCGGCCTCCGAGGAGTCGGCGCGACCGCCCGCCCTCCCGATCCGGTCGAGCGCCTCGTCGAGATCCTTATCGCCGCGCCCGGGGAGGCAGACGAGGTCGAGGTCGCCGGAGGCGTCGGTGCTGTTGGCGTCGAGCCAGGCGATCGCATGGGAGGACTCGAGCGCGGGAACGATCCCCTCCAGGCGGCTCAGCAGGGCGAAGGCCTCGAGCGCCGCCTCGTCGGTGACCGGCTCATACCGGGCCCTGCCGGTGTCCCGGAGGTGGGCGTGCTCGGGCCCGACCCCCGGATAGTCGAGCCCG
Organism: Solirubrobacterales bacterium; assembly: GCA_051000155.1. Classification (GTDB taxonomy): domain Bacteria; phylum Actinomycetota; class Thermoleophilia; order Solirubrobacterales; family 70-9; genus CAXMST01. The sequence goes on from JBPCOO010000377.1 coordinate 4,276, forward strand.
GCGGAGATCGAGTGGGCCTCGAGGATCTGGCCGTCTGCATCTGCCATGACCGAGCTGAGCGCGCCGTGGAGGACGCCGGTGCGGCCGGCAGCGAGCGAGGCCCCGTGGCGGCCGTCGAGGCCCTCTCCCCCGGCCTCGACCCCGATCAGCTCGACCCCGTCGTCGTCGATGAAGCCGGCGAAGGTGCCGATCGCGTTCGAGCCGCCGCCGACGCAGGCGATCACCCGGTCCGGCAGCCGCCCGGTCGCCTCCAGGATCTGGGCCCGGGACTCCTCGCCGATGATCCGCTGGAGGTCCCGCACCAGCGCCGGGTAGGGAGCCGGGCCGACGACGCTGCCGATGATGTAGTGGGTGTCTTCGACGTTGGTTACCCAGTCGCGGATCGCCTCGCTGACCGCCTCCTTGAGCGTCCGCGCACCGGCCTCCACCGGCTCGACCCTGGCCCCCATCAGCTCCATCCGCTCGACGTTGGGGCGCTGGCGGCGCATGTCCTCGGTCCCCATGTAGACGACGCACTCGAGATTCAACATCGCGCAGGCGGTGGCGGTGGCGACCCCGTGCTGGCCGGCCCCGGTCTCGGCGATGATCCTGGCCTTGCCCATCCGCTTGGCCAGCAGCGCCTGGCCGACCGCGTTGTTGATCTTGTGGGCGCCGGTGTGGGCGAGGTCTTCGCGCTTGAGATAGACGGTGCGACCGACCCGCTCGGACAGCCGACGAGCGAGATACAGCGGCGTCGGGCGACCGACGAAGTCCCGCAGCAGACCGTGCAGCTCCTCGTCGAAGGCAGGGTCCACCCGCGCCTCCATCCAGCTCTCGGTGAGCTGATCGAGGGCGGCCACCAGCACCTCGGGCACGTAGCGGCCGCCGTAGGGTCCGAAGCGGCCCTCGGCGCCGGTCGCGGGCGGTGGAGGCATAGGTTCGGAGGAGGGCTCGGCACTCACCGGGGTCGCTCCCGCTCGGCGACGTAGCTCCGACTCGTCAGGACCTCGGGCTCGGATTTGCGCCGCTCGTCCACGCCGTCGGCGCCATCGTCGCGCGGCGGATGCAGCTCGGCGTGGGCTTCGTTCGCCTCGGCGATGAAGCGCTCGACCAGATCGCGGTCCTTGATCCCGGGGGTGCCGTCCTCGACCCCTCCGGCGACGTCGACCGCCCAGGGGTCGGCGACGGTGATCGCCTCGGCGACGCTGTCGGGCGTGAGCCCCCCGGCGAGGATCGCGGGGGTCTGAGAGCGGTGGCCGGCCAGCAGCTCCCAATCGAAGCTTTCGCCGGTCCCGCCCGCGGATCCCGGGCGGTAGGCGTCGAACAGGTGCATATCGGTCCTCCAGGCGGCTGAGCCGCGCAGCTCGGCCTGACTCCGCACCCGAAAGGCCTTGACCACCTTGCAGCCGGTGGATCGCGCCACCTCGTTGCAGAACGAAGGCCCCTCGCTGCCGTGGAGCTGAACCATGGTCAGCTCGCACCTCTCCGCCAACCGCGCGATCCGACCGAGGCTCGCGTCGACGAAGACGCCGGCGACCTCGAGGCGCCGCTTGCACTCCACCCCGATCAGCTCGGCGGCATCGTCGGGGACGCAGCGCGCACTGGGGGGGAAGAAGTTGAGGCCGATCGCCCAGGCGCCGGCCGCTGCCGCCGCCTCGGCGTCCTCGAACCTGGTGATGCCGCAGATCTTGGTTCTCATCCTGGGGAAAGATCGCAGATGAGCGCCCCGAGCCCATTCAGGGCCCGGGCCGCTGGTCTGCCGTTCAGCTCCGCGTTCGGTGGACGATGTCGTTCGTGGACGGCTAACCCTGAGGACGCTCGCCGAGCTCGACGGTGAGCTGCTCGGTCTCGGCGCCGCGCTGGACGGTCAACTCGACCTTCTCGCCCGCCTCGGCGTCGTTGACCGCGCCGATCAGATCCTCCATGCCCTCGACCGGCTCGCCGTCGATCGCGACGATCACGTCGCCGCCAACCCGAAGCTCGCGGCCATCAATGTCCATGGTCGCGTCACCGCCCTGGAGTCCGGCCTCATCCGCCGGTCCGCCCTTGGTCACCTCTTGGACCAGGGCACCCTCGGTGACGTCGAGGTTGAGCAGCCTGGCGATGTCGGCGTCGACGTCGCCTCCGGTGATCCCGATGAAGGCGTGGGAGACGCTGCCGTCTTCGAGGATCTGGCTGAAGACGTCCTTGGCCGTGTTGGTCGGGACGGCGAAGCCGACGCCGACGTTGCCGCCACCGCCACCGCCGGTTGCGATCTGCGAGTTGATGCCGACTACCTCGCCGTCGGTGTTGATCAGCGGACCGCCCGAGTTGCCCGGGTTGATCGCGGCGTCGGTCTGGATCGCGTCGGAGATCGTGAACTGCCCATCGGGAGCGCTGATCTCCCGCTGGACGGCGGAAACGATCCCGGTGGTGACCGTGTGATCGAGCCCGAAGGGGTTGCCGATCGCGACCACGGCCTCGCCGACGCCGACCTCATCGGAGTCGGCCAAGCTCATCGGCACCGCGTCAACCTTGTCCGGGTCGACCGCCAGCACCGCGACGTCGGTCGACAGATCGGAGCCGAGGACCTCGGCGTCGAGCTCATCGCCGTCCTCGCCGAGCTTGACCGCCACCGACTCGCTGCCGTCGACGACGTGGGCGTTGGTGAGGATGTGGCCCTCGTCATCGACGAGGAAGCCGGAGCCGGAGGCCACTCCGCGCTCGGTCGGGAACGGGCTTCCCTCGGAGGAGCTATCGCCCTGGTCGGCCTCGATGTAGGCGGTGGCCGGACCGGTCTGCTCATAGACCTCACCGGCGGTGAGCGCGTCGCCAGCGGCGACGGGGGTCGACGCCGGGGGCGCCACCGCCGCTGCTTGGACCGGGGGCTCGGCCGCGGGCGCCTCGATCAGGCCGACCGAGATCGCCAACCAACCAAAGATCGCGACGACCGTCCCGCCGAGGACGCTTGAGAACAGGGGCTTGCGTGAAAGGTTTCTGATTCGTTTCATAGCGGTGGATGGTGCCCGCCGCCACTAAGCGCGCCCCACAGGCGGCGTCAAAGTTGGCTAAGAGTTGGAAAAGCAGGGATAAAGGCGATGTATGCCTCCCGCCGAGCGACGCGGAAGTTGCGCCCAGCGCTACATCCTCGTCGCTCGACCAGCGTGAGAGGCTCCGCTCGGGTGGAAGCCGTGCGCCGACGATCTCAGCGCAGCTCGTCGCGGCCGGGGCCACCGAGGGGCTCGGTCAGCTCCGCCAGCGTCACCGCCGGATCGCTCGAACGCATCAGGGTTTCCCCGATCAGGACCGCGTCGATTCCGATCCGGACCAGCTCCGAGAGCTCTTCGGCCGT
>JBPCOO010000007.1:0-4180 GCA_051000155.1 Solirubrobacterales bacterium
CGGAGATGATCGCCGCGGATGAGCTGCGCCTCGGTGACAAGGTTCGCTCCAAGTTGAAGGGCAAGCGCCGCAACTCGAAGTCGGCGAGTCAGCAAGATGGCAGGTTGCTTCGCGGAGAGACGGCGGAGCGCGCGCTCAAAATCCAACGGACGAAGGTGCTCAGCCGTGCCTCCGCCCTCAGCCTCGACGAGCTCACCGAGCTCGTGCTCGGCATGCTCGATCGGATCGATTCCCTCTCCGGACTGGTCGACGCGCTGGCCGCTTCCACCGACGCTCGCTTTGCGGCGGTGAAGGCTGAGCTCAACGCGCTGACAGCACGTGTCACAAGTTTGGAGAAGAGCCTCGCGGAGCTCGATTCGGCCCTTGCCGACCTGGAATCTGCGATCGCAGCACGCCTCGATTCGCTCGAAGGCGACGTGGGCAGCCTGCGGTCGGATCTCGAGGCGCTCCAGCAGGACGTCGCCGGCTTGTCGGGCAGGCTCGACTCGCTGGAACAGACCGTGGGCGCCCTGTCGAGCGACATCGCCTCGCTGACCTCACAGCTCAATTCACTCGACTCGACAGTGTCGGTGCTGAGCAGCCAGATCACCACCATCACGACGAGTCTGTCGAACCTCACGCTGAAAACCGACAACCTCGAGACGACGCTGAACACGGCCCTGACCTCGCTCTCGTCGCTGCAGACCGAGGTCACGTCTCTGACCGGCGATGTGACGACACTTCAGGGTGATCTGTCGACGCTCACCGGCAGCGTCGGGACGCTCGACAGCTCGCTGCAGGCGCTGACCGGCACCGTCACCACGTTGGAGGGTGCCGTCGCGCAGAACGGCACCGATATCAGCTCGCTGCAATCGGACGTTGGTTCGCTCCAGGGAGACGTGGGGGCTCTGCAAGGAACGGTGACCGACCTGCAGACTGACGTCGGGACCCTCACCGGGGACATCTCCTCCCTCCAGGCGGCCGTCGGCTCCCTTGAGTCCAAGGTGACGATCCTGTGTGGCACGCTCGCCGTCTGCTGAGCCTCCCGACGCAAGGACAGCTCCGGCTCCGGGAGGCGCTCGGCTTCGAGCAGGTCGACCGGATCCCTGCGGCGGTCGGCGAGCAGGCCGCCTATCTCTACTGACGCAGGCTCTGAGGGGAGGTGGTCGGAGCGGCCCCGGCGCTCGGCTCCGACGACCATGCCATTGACCAACTCCATCGCCCTCAGGCCCGCCGAGTTGGATGCGTTCGGCTCCGAGGGCCCGGCTGACTGCTTCATCGTTGCGACCGCGATCGAGCACGACCTGACGCTCCTCACCGCCGACCGGGCGATGTGGGCCTTCGAGCCGGTGACGACGATCTGGTGAGCAGGGAGCTCTGCCGCCGACTCATTCCGATCGACGCTGGGCGTGCTCGTCTCGGCGTTTGATCAGGAGCCAATGCGGCTTCGGGTCGGAGCGGATCCGTTGCAGCGCGAAGCCGCCTCGGAGCTTGGCACCGCGGAGGACGAAGACGGCGTGGCCACGCTCGATCGCCTCGGGCCAGGGGACCCGGCCTCCCTGCTCATAGGTCCCTTCGTCCCAGGGCTTGGCGGCAGTCTCGTTACCGGCTTTCGTATGGCTGGCAGCGGGGACCGCGTTCGCCTCGCCGATCTCGAACGCCATCCGCTTCACGGCTGGGTCCATCGACGGCTCCTTCGGCAGGGCCCAAGCGCGCATCCGGCCGTCGACTTCGAGCCGAAGCTCGTAGTTCGCTCCCTTCGCGCCCGCGACCTCGGTCACCTCGAAGCGGCCGGCGCTGACGCCTCGGATCGCAAACTGCTCGTGGCCCTTCGGCTTGACGGCTTCGACCTCGACCGCCTCGACGCTCGACCCGGCGGGGTCGGCTTCGAGGAACGCGACCAGCTCCCCGAGCGCGTCTTCGGTGCCCTCGGCGTGGACCAGGATCTCGCCCGCCCCGCCGTCTCGTACCCAGCCGAGGACGCCCGTCTCCTCCGCGCGCTCGACGGTCGCGTCCCGCAGGTCGGCGCGCCGGAGCTCGCCACGGACTTCGCATCGAATCGCTTGGCTGGACTCGAGGCCTGATTCCACCCGTCGAGAGTATGTAATCGAGACGGCGTCTACCCCACGAACTCCGCGATCTCGCTCGCCAGCCGGTCCGGCTGATCGAGCATGACGAACGTGACCGCGTCGGGGATGCGGACCAGCCGCGAGTCGGGGATCAGCTTCGCCAGCCGCTCCGCCAACTCCAGCTTGAAGTAGCGGTCGTCCTCGCCCCAGGCGAGCAGGACCGGGATCTCGAGCTGCGGCAGCTTTTCGGCGGCTTCGAGCGTGTGGCGCGGGTCCATGCCGGCGGCGAACTTGCCCGAGTCGCGGCGTACGCCCTTGTCTTCCAGCACCGGCCGGACCCAGGAGTCGAGCAGCTCGGCCTCGATCTTGCCTTTGGTCAGCGAGCCGTAGGCAAGCGGCGAGCGCTGATTGGCCCGGAAGCGCAGCGAGTTGGCGAGCATCGACATGAAGCCGGGGATCCGGGCCGCCTTGACGTAGAGCTTGAAGATCCCGGGAGGGAACACCTCGAGCGAATCGCAGTTGGTCAGCACCAGCCGGCCGACGATACCCCGGTGCTCGGTGACGAGGATCTGGCTGACCGCGCCGCCGGAATCGTTGGCGACCACGGTCGGCCGATCGAGCCCGAGCGCCTCGATCAGCTCAGCGATCATGCGGGCGGCGCCGGGAGGGGAGAGGTCGGCGTCGGGCGCCAGCGCCTCGCGGTGGGAGCCGAACGGCAGGTCGGGGACGATGCAGCGGTGGCCATCCGCCAGGCGGCGGGCGACCCCTTCCCAGAGGCTGCCATTGACCCCCCACCCGTGGACGAAAAGCAGCGGTTTACCCTCGCCTGCCTCCCGGTAGTGGATCCGGCCTTGTCCCAGCTCGACCGAGTTGCGGGCGAAGCCGTCTTCGGGGTGGTCCATGATCGGCGCCTCCAGTGCGACCTGACCGGTCGCGTGGTAGAAGATACAAACAGTATGAATGTAACATACAGACAGAATGTATGCGCACCGCCCGTGATTGCGCAGAGAAGCGCGGTTTGCCGCCGCGAGCCGCCGGCGACGGTGCCCGGCCGTGCCTGAGCGCCGGACTCAAGCCGAGCGGCGGGAGGCGACCCGCAGCCTCCTGCTCGACGCGGGTCGCAGTCTGTTTGCGACTCGCGGCTACGACGCGGTGGGAACCGAGGAACTGGTCGAGCAGGCTGGGGTTACCCGCGGCGCCCTCTATCACCACTTCGACGGTAAGCGGGGCCTGTTCGCGGCCGTGTTTGAATCGGTCGAGCAGGAGCTGATCGAGGGCTTCCCGGTCGAGAAGCTGGTCGGAGACGATCCGTTTGCCGCACTGCAAGCCGGCATCGGCGAGTTCCTCGAGCTCAGCCTCGACCACGAGCTACAGCGGATAACGCTGCTCGACGCTCCCGCGGTCCTCGGTTGGGAGCAGTGGCACGAGGTCCAGACCCGCTACGGCCTCGGCCTCATCCGGGCGGGGGTGGGGGCCGCGATCGACGCGGGCCAGCTCCAAGATCTACCGGCCGACGAGCTCGCCGGCGCTCTCCTCGGCGCCTTGATCGAGGCCGCCCTATACGTCTCGCGCTCGTCCGACCAAGACGCCGCCCTCGAGCGGATGCGCCCCGTTCTCGGAGCGTTGCTCGAGGGTTTGCGATGCCCGCCGGCGACCTAACCCTCGGCCGCCTCCCGCATCGCGGCGATGTCGAGCTTCTTCATCCCCAGCATCGCCTTCATCGCGCGCTCGGCCTTGGCCGGATCGGCGTCGGAGAAGACGTCGTCCGTCGCGGGCTTGACTCGCCTCCCTCCCGCGTAGCATCTGGCCCTGGATGAGCCCGCAGACCTTCGCCGATCGCCATCAAGCCGGGGCGCTCCTCGGGCGCCGCCTCGGTTCCTTGGGTGTCGGCGGCTCGGTGGTGATGGGACTGCCCCGCGGCGGGGTGCCGGTCGCCTTCGAGGTAGGCGCGGCCCTCGGCGCCGACCTCGACGTCGTCCTCGTTCGCAAGCTCGGCGCGCCACAGCAGCCCGAGCTTGCCGTCGGCGCCGTCGGCGAAGGCGGTGTCATCGCTCTCAACGCCGAGGTCCGCGACCGTCTTGGCATCGGCGAGCAACGCCTCGAGTTGATCGTCGAGCGGGAGCGAGCTGCGA
>JBPCOO010000035.1:0-3702 GCA_051000155.1 Solirubrobacterales bacterium
CTCGGAGGGGACGAACAGCTCCGGATTGATCGCGAACTGCTCGTTCGTCTCCCCGCGCAACACCTCCAGCTCGACCGGGGTCGTCGCCATGCAGCCGTCGGTTGGCTCGCCTTCGCATTCTTTGTCCTCGAGCTTGCTGCGCACGACATCAACGAGCTCCTCGCCCTGGAGGCCGGAGACGTCGGTGCCGTCGATCGAGATCAACCGGTCGCCCTCCTGGAGCGCTCCCGCGGCCGGTGTGCCGGGCGTGACCGAGTCGACCCGGTTGACGATCTCCCCGTTGAGGCCAAAGCCGGTGGCGATGATGAAGAAGATGATCAGCGCCAGGACGATGTTGACCGCCGGGCCCGCGGCGATGACCACGATCCGCTTCCACACCGGCTGGCGCCAGTAAGCCCGATCGAGATGCTCTTCGGGCACCTCCTCCTCGGGGCTCATCCCGGTGATCTTGACGAAGCCTCCGAGGGGAATCGCGCCGATGCCGTACTCGGTCTCGCCTCGCTTGAAGCTGACCACCTTCGGCGGGAAGAATAGGAAGAAGCGCTCGACCCGCATTCCGACGGCCTTGGCGGCGATCATGTGGCCGGCCTCGTGGAGGACCACGAGCATGGCGAAGCCGCTGAGCGCGAGGACCCAGCTCACCGCGGACCTCCGTTGCTCGCGGCCGGCGGAGCCCGCATACCCTCAACGATCGCCCCCGCTCGCGTGCGCGCGAGTTGATCGGCCTCGAACAGATCCTCGAAGTGGCCGGGACGGTGGCTCGGCACCGCCTCAAGGGTCGCCTCGACCACCTCGGCGATGGCGGCGAACTCGATCCGCTCGCCGAGGAAGGCGCCGACCGCGACCTCATTGGCGGCGTTGAGGACGCAGGGAGCGGTGCCGCCGGTCGCGCCGGCCTCCCGCGCGAGCCGCAGGCAACCGAAGGTGTCTGTGTCGGGCCGCTCGAAGGTGAGCTCTCCCAGCCCTGCCAGGTCCAGCCGGCTCACGGGCAGGTCCTCCCGCTCGGGATGGCAGATGGCATAGGCGATCGGGACGCGCATGTCGGGGTAGCCGAGGTGGGCGAGGGTGGCGCCGTCGCTGAGGTGGATCAGCGAGTGGATGATCGACTGCGGGTGGACGACCACGTCGATCCGCTCGTAGGGCACGCCGAAGAGGAGATGCGCCTCGATCAGCTCGAGGCCCTTGTTCATCAGCGTGGCGGAGTCGATCGAGATCTTCCCGCCCATCTCCCAGGTGGGATGCGCGAGAGCTTCGGCGGTGCCGATGCCGGAAAGGTCGGTGCGACCGCGGAAGGGGCCTCCGGAGGCGGTCAGCTCGAGCCGGTCGACGGTTCCGGGTGGCTCGGAGGCGATCAGTTGGTGGAGGGCGGAGTGCTCGGAGTCGACCGGAAGGATGCGGGCGTCGGTGGCCTCGGCGAGCGCCATCACCAGCTCGCCTCCCACCACTAGGCTCTCCTTGTTGGCGAGGGCGAGGTCGATTCCCGCGGTCAGGGTCGCGATCGTCGGTCCGAGCCCGGCAGAGCCGACGATCGCGTTCAAGACCATGTTCGGCTCGGTCGCTGAGATCAGCTCGCGCACGCCCTCCGGTCCCGAGAGCACCGTCCCGCCCCACTCAGCCCTCGCCCGCTCGGCGGCAGCCGCGTCGGCGAGCGCGACCGTGGAGACCCCATGGTGGCGGGCCTGCTCGAGCAAGGTCCCGTGGTCGGTGGAAGCCGAGAGCCCGACTACGTGCAGCCCCTCGATCCGCTCGACCACATCGAGCGCCTGCACGCCGATCGATCCGGTCGACCCGAGGATGAGGAGCTTCCGCATCGGCGGGAGTCTAGGTCGGCGGGCTCATCGGGCGATAAACGGTGGGCCCGGGGTGGGCGACCTGCCGGCTCAGTCGTCTCCCGCGCTCGCGACGGGCAGCGTCTCGGCAAGGGGTGGTGACCGTGGTGGTCCAGAAGCACCAAACTCGCCATACCGGGCCCCGCGGCCCTGCCTCGCGCAAGGAGCTTCGCCTCCACGCTGCCGAGCCCCCCCTTACAACACGATCGCCAGGCTGAGGTAGTAGCCGGCGACGATCGTGAACAGGGCGCCGTCGAGGCGGTCGAGGAGGCCTCCGTGGGGACCGAAGAGGTTGCCGGAGTCCTCCGCGTCGAGGTCGCGCTTGATCGCGGACTCGAACAGGTCGCCGATCGGCGCGACCAACGCGATCAGCACGCCCATCAGCAAGGCATCGGTTCCCGAGAGCCAGTCCTGGTAGAGCCCGGCGACCCAGAAGGCCAGGGTCCCGGCCGCGACCCCGATCGCGAAGCCTTCGATCGTCTTGTTGGGAGAGATCGTCGGCGCCAGCGCATGCTCGCCCACCGCCCTGCCGCCGAAGTAGGCGAAGGTGTCGACGATGAAGGTGGCGACGACGACGTCGATCACCAGTCCCGCACCGTGGTCGAGGTTGCGCAGCAGCACGGCGTGTGCGAACGGGAGGCCGATCCAGATAACCGCGAACACGGTCACCGCGAATGAGCTGGTGATCCCCCTGAGGCTCCGCCGCTGGGCCGCGAACACCAACATCACCGGAAAGAGCGCGACTCCGACCAAGACGATCTGGAAGGAGTCCCCGAGCTGGGCGGCGACGACCATCGCCGCCACCGCCAGGTACGCCACCGGCTGGATCGGCCTCGCGTCGCTGCTCATCGCAAAAAGCTCCGCCAGGCCGATCAAGCCGAAGATCAGCATCGTCGCCGCGAACACCCACCCACCCATGACGATGACGAAGATCGCCAGCGCGATCGCAGGGAGCGCCCAGAGCAGGCGGCTGGCCGTCTCCGACAGGCCCTTGCGCCCGCCGCCTCCACCCCCGCGACCGCCCTCGCCTTCGACCTTGCGGACCCCGCCGGTCTCACCTCGCCCTCCACGCTCTCGTGAGGCGACGAAGTCCGGCACCTCCGGCGCTACCGTGCCGTCGCCGCCACCACGCGACCCCGCCCGCCCCCGCGGCTCGTCCCGCGGACGCCGTGGCTCATCCGCCTCACGCGGCGGCCGCATCGGCGAGTCGCCGCCCCGTCCCCTTCCTCTCGGCCGCTCGGGAAAGTCCACGACCCGACCCTATCCCCGAGCCCCGAACCGGCGACCCCTGGCGGCGAACTCATCCAGCGCGGCTTGCAGCGCCCCCAGGTCGAAATCCGGCCACAGCAGGTCGGTGAAGATCAGCTCCGAGTAGGCGCTCTGCCACAACAGGAAGTTGGAGAGGCGCTCCTCGCCGCTGGTGCGGATGACGATGTCCGGATCCGACATCTCGGGCGCGTAGAGGTTCGCCGCGAAGGCCTCTTCCCCGCCCCCCGCGTAGCGCTCGGCGGCGTCGAGGATCTCCGCCCTCCCGCCGTAGTTGAAAGCAACGAACAGCGCCAGGCGGTCGTTGGAGGCGGTCTCGGCCTCGGCCCAGTCCATCTGCTCCTGCAAGCGCTCGGAGATCCCCTCCCGGCGACCGACGAAGCGCATCCGCACCCCCTCCTCATCCAGCTCCGGCGTCTCGGAGACGATCAGCTCGGCGAACATCGCCATCAACCCTCCGACCTCGTCGGTGGGACGCGACCAGTTCTCGGTCGAGAAGGCGTAGACGCAGAGCTCCTCCAAGCCGAGCTTGACCGAGTCCTTGACCGTCTGCTTCAGGGTCTTCGCCCCGGCCCGGTGGCCGGCCAGCGTCGGCAGGTCCCTCTCC
>JBPCOO010000056.1:0-5223 GCA_051000155.1 Solirubrobacterales bacterium
CCTCGTCGCGGTTGGAGGAGACGTACCACATCATCACCTTCTCGCCCTCGCGGATTTCCTGTCCACGGATCTCGGTGTCGCGGGTGGCGGTGCGGCGGAAGTGGGCGAAGGCGGGGAACATCCGCAGGCTCTCCTCGACCGCCGAGGGGATCAGGGAGGGTTCGGCCACCAGCGCCTCGAGCTGCTCGCGGTCCTCCATCAGCGCCTGCATCGCGCTGGTGTAGGTCGCCTTGGTCGAGTCGTTTCCGGCCGCCACCAACAGGAAGAAGCCCATCACTATCTCGTGCTCTTCGAGGGTCTCCCCGTCGATCTCAGCGTGGACGAGGACGCTGGTGAGGTCGTCGGTCGGGTTCTCGCGGCGCTCGGCGACCATCGTTCGGCAGCGCTCGAACACCTCGGGCAGATCCTTGCTGATTATCTGCTCGCGACCCCCGGGGCTGAGATCGGTGTCCCCGAGGCCGAGGGTGGTGTTCATCAGCGCCGCCCAGGCGTCGTCGTCACCGGGCGGGATGCCCATGAAGCTGCCGATCACCCGCGAGACCACCGGCTGGGCGACGTCGGTGACCAGGTCGCAGCCGCCGCGGTCGGCGACCCCCTCCAGCACCCCGGCGGTGATCTCGCGGATCTCACCCTCGTGCATGCCGATCCGCTTCGGCGTGAAGCCACGCTGGAAGAGCTGCTTGATCCGGTCGTGCTTGGGCGGGTCCATGGCGATGAACATCGCTCGCATCAGCTCGAGTGGGAACTCGTGGGTGAGGCCCGTGACCCCGCCGCGGTGGGAGGAGAAGGTCTCCCAGTCGAGGGAGACCGCGCGCACGTCGTTGGCTTTGGTCAAAGCCCAGCTACCCTCCTCATCCGGGTACTCGTTGAACTCCGACCATTGCACCGGACACTCCGACCGCATCCGCCGGAAGAGCTCGTGGGGAGGACCGTCCTGCCAATGGATGGAATCGACGATCGAGATCTCCTCGACCGGCTGGGCGGCGTCAGTCCTGCTGGGTTCCACGCGGCCGATCCTACTCGGCTGCCTCAGCTCGAGCCGAGGACGAGGTCGGCGTAGCCGTCGGCGATCGCTTCCGACGACAACCGGCCGCGCGGCCTGTACCACTGCACGGTGTGGTTGACCATGCCCAGGAGTGCGTAGAGCGTCAACCTACGATCGGCCGGGCGGCTTTCGAGTGCCCGCTCCAGGGTTCGGTCCAAGAGACGCTCGAACGTGGTCCGGGCCTCGCGCACCCCGCGCCACTGCGCGCCCTGGTCGATCTCGTGCCGGACCTGCTGGAAAACGAGAGCATGGTCGCGGTGGGAGGTCAGGTGGGCAAGCCAGAGACGGAGCAGCAGCCGCAGCTCGGCCTCCGGGGCACCCGCTCCGTCGGTGGTTGCCGATGCTTCGGCCAGGAGTGGAGCGGTGAGCTGGTCGCAGATCGCGATCAACAGCTCCTCCTTTCCCGGGAAGTAGTGGTAGATGGCGCCGGTTGCCAGCTCCAGCCGACGGGCCAGCTCCGCCATCGAGGTGTTCTCGTAGCCCTCCTCGGCGAACACCCGAGCGGCCCGTTTCAACAGTTCGGCTCGCCGCGCGTCGTAACGGGCGCCGAGCAGAGGGCGGTCGGGACGGGTGGCCATCTCGAAGAGGGTATCCCAGTTACCGAACGTTCGCTCGAACTTTGAAGGTTCGTTCGGTAGGCTTACCGCCGTGAGCGCCGCCATCTCGAGCCTCGAGCCGGTCTTGATCGCCAATCGTGGCGAGGTCGCAGTTCGTATCGCCCGCACCGCCGGGGAGCTCGGCCTCCGCAGCGTCGCCGTCTTCACCCCCCAGGACTCTGGCGCGGCCCACGTCCGCGCTTGCGACCTCGCCGTCCGCGTCGACTCCTACCTGGAGGGCCCGCGCCTGATCGACGCCGCCGCCCGGACGGGAGCCCGCTCGGTCCACCCTGGCTACGGCTTCCTCAGCGAGAACGGCCGCTTCGCGCGGGAGGTCGAGGAAGCGGGTCTGGTCTGGATCGGGCCTCCGCCGGCAGCGATCGAGATCATGGCCGACAAGGCTCGCTCGAAGGAGCTGGCGCGGGAGGCGGGTGTCCCCGTGGTCCCGGGGACGCGCGGCGCCGACGCGGACGAGGCCGCGATCGAGGAGTTCGCTGCCGAGCACGGCTATCCGGTGCTGGTCAAAGCGCTTGCCGGCGGCGGTGGCAAGGGGATGCGGGTGATCACCGAGGCCGCGGAGCTGGCGGACGGCCTCGCGGCGGCTCGGCGCGAGGCGGAGTCGGCCTTCGGCGACGGGAGGGTCCTGGTCGAGCGCTACCTGGAGCGCCCCCGCCACATCGAGATCCAGGTCCTCGCCGACGACCACGGCAACTTCGTCCATCTCGGCGAGCGCGAGTGCTCGCTCCAGCGACGCCACCAGAAGGTAATCGAGGAAGCCCCTTCGCCAGCCGTAGACGAGGCGATGCGCGAGCGGATGGGGACCGCCGCGATTGATCTGGCTCGCGCCTGCGATTACCGCGGAGCCGGCACGGTCGAGCTGATCGTCCCCGCGGGATCCGGTGAGTTCCTCTTCCTCGAGATGAACACCCGCCTCCAGGTCGAGCACCCGGTGACCGAGCTGGTCTGGGGGGTAGATCTCGTCGCCGAGCAGCTGAGGATCGCCGCCGGGGGGCCGATCGGATTCGATCCGCAAGCGCTGCGGCCCAACGGCCACGCGGTCGAAGCGCGCCTCTACGCCGAGGATCCGGCCGCGGGCTTTCTCCCCGCTACCGGCACCGTCCATCGCTGGCGCCCGGCCGCCGGGCCCGGCCTCCGGGTCGACGCCGGGCTGAGGGAGGGGGGGGAAGTCGGCACCGACTACGACCCGATGATCGCCAAGGTTTGCGCCCACGGTCCGGACCGCGCCACCGCCCTGCGCCGCCTCGACCGCGCCCTGTCGAAGACCGAGCTGCTCGGCCTGCGGACCAATGCCGCCTTCAGCCGAGCCTTGATCGCTCGCCCCGAGGTGGCCGCGGGCGAGCTCGACACCGGCTTGCTGGAACGGTTGCTGGAGGAGGTGACCCCCCAGACCCCGGCCGACCTCTTGCCCGCGGCGGCGCTGGTGCTTTGGGCCGATGAGACCTCGGAGCTGACCGTCCCTCCGGGGCTCTGGCGGCGGAGCTTCGTCGACGCCGGCGAGGTCGTGATCGAGCATGGCCGCCTGACCACCACCGAAGGGGAGGTCTCCGCCGGGATCCGCGATCTCGGCGACGGTCGCGCGTTGGTCGAGCTCGACGGCATCGCCCGCACCTACGCGGTTGCGATCGTTGGCGGATCGATCTTCGTCGCGCGAGAGGGACACCACCTGGAGGCGCGAATCGAGTCCCGCCGTCGGGGGAGCCACGCCGCTGCGGGCGGCTCGCTGGAGGCGCCGATGCCGGGCACGGTGCTCTCGGTCGGCGCCGCCGACGGCGACGAGGTCACCGAGGGCCAGACCCTGATGGTGTTGGAGTCGATGAAGATGGAGCTGGACGTCAGCGCCCCCCGAGCCGGGGTGGTCAGCGGCCTCGACCTCGAGAGGGGCGACCGGGTCGACCAGGGCCAGGTCCTCTGCGTGGTCGAGGCGGACGATGCCGACTCGCACGCGTCGGCCGACGAGAAGACGCCGCCAACCGGACAGAACTCGTCGCTCGACCGCGAAGGAGCCTCCGATGAGTGACCGCGCAGCCCACGAGGAGCTGATCGCCGACCTCCAGCGCCGCCTCACCGGCGTCCGCGAGGGCGGAGGCCCCGAGGCGATGGAGCGTCACCGCTCCCGCGGCAAGCTCCCCGCCCGCGAGCGAATCGAGCGGCTCTGCGACCCCGGCGCGCCGTTCCTCGAGCTGGCCCCGCTGGCCGCGGAGGAGATGTACGACGGCGACGCCCCGAGCGCGGGCGTGGTCGCCGGGGTTGGCGAGGTCTCCGGCCGGCGCTGCGTGATCGTCGCCAACGACGCCACCGTCAAGGGCGGCACCTACTACCCGATGACCGTTAAAAAGCACCTCCGCGCCCAGCGGATCGCGCTCGAAAACCATCTCCCCTGCATCTACCTGGTGGACTCCGGCGGCGCCTTCCTGCCGATGTGGGAGGACGTCTTCCCCGACGAGGACGACTTCGGCCGGATCTTCTTCAACCAGGCGCGGATGTCCGAGCGCGGGATTCCCCAGATCGCCTCGGTGATGGGCTCCTGCACCGCCGGCGGCGCCTACGTCCCGGCGATGAGCGACGAGTCCGTGATCGTCCGCGAGCAGGGGACGATCTTTCTCGGTGGCCCACCGCTGGTGAAGGCGGCGACCGGCGAGGAGGTCACGGCTGAGGAGCTCGGCGGCGGAGACGTCCACGCGCGCGAGTCCGGCGTCGTCGACCACCTCGCCGAAGACGACGCCCACGCGCTCGAGATCGTCCGCGGAATCGCCGCGACCCTGCCGAGCCAGCAGGCGCCGCCCTGGGAGCGACGCGACTCGCGCCCGGCGGAGGGCAGCCCCGACGACCTGCTCGAGATCGTCCCGATCGACTCCCGCACCCCCTACGACGTTCGCGAGGCACTCGCCCGGATCCTCGACGGAGGCGTCCTCGACGAGTTCAAAGCGCTCTACGGCGAGACGCTGGTCTGCGGCTTCGCCCACCTCGACGGCCACCGGGTCGGCGTGATCGCCAACAACGGCATCCTCTTCCGCGAGTCCTCGCTCAAGGGCGCCCACTTCATCGAGCTTTGCGACCGCCGAGGGATTCCGCTGCTGTTCTTCCAGAACATCGCCGGGTTCATGGTCGGCAAGGAGTACGAGGCCGGCGGGATCGCCAAGGATGGAGCGAAGCTGGTGACCGCGGTCTCGGGTGCCCGGGTGCCGAAGATCACCACCATCATCGGCGGCTCCTACGGCGCCGGCAACTACGGCATGTGCGGGCGGGCGTACGGGCCGAGGTTCCTCTACATGTGGCCGAACGCCCAGATCAGCGTCATGGGCGGCGAGCAGGCGGCGACGGTGATGGCGACGATCCGCCGCGAGCGCGCCGAGGCCGAGGGCGAGGAGTGGCCCGAGGAAGAGGAGGAGCAGTTCCGAGCCGAGCTGGTCGCCCAATACGAGGCCAAGGGCAGCCCGCTCCACTCCACCGCCAACCTCTGGGACGACGGCGTGATCGACCCCCGCGACACCCGCGAGGTTCTGGCGAAGTCGCTGGCGGCCTGCGCCCCCGCGCCGCTCGCCGAAGTCGGCTACGGCGTCT
>JBPCOO010000185.1:0-2958 GCA_051000155.1 Solirubrobacterales bacterium
CGATCGGCGGTCGCCGGCAGATCGAGATGGATCGGGCGCTCGGCCATATCCAGCTTTTTAGCCCACCGGGAGCCGATCGCCAAGCGCCAGGGCGACTCGGTGGAAGACCGCATCCAGGGCAAGCTCCTCGTTTGCGTTCACCCTCAGACGGCGCCGAGCGTCCATCGCGGCGTCGGCGGCCTCCCGCGCAGCGCGCTGATCGAGGTCCGTGGCGATCCGTTGCAGGGCGTCGATCCGATCACCGTTGCGGACCAGCTCACCTCCACCCTCCGCCAACGCGATCAGATCGATCGCGGCCGAGACGCAGAGGCCGAGCGCCAGGTCGAGCACCTCGGTCCGGGCCCGGCGGTCGGCCCGCTTGGCGGCTTCAGCCCCCTCCCGCTTGACCCTGGCAGCGTCGCGACCCTTGCCGAGCTCGGTGGCCTTCGCCCTCGCGGCGAGCTCTACCTCCCTCCCCCGCTCCGCGCCGATGTCGGCCGCGACCGAGCTCAGCTCCGCCCACGGTCTGCTCGCCAGCTCACCCGCCAGCGCCGCGGCGAGCGAGCGCTCGACCAGCTCACGCAATCGCCTGCCGTGCTCGGAGAGAAGCAACTCCGCCCGGTCGAGATCTCCCCCCGCGAGCGCGACCGCGGCGGCAATCTCGGCCGCGGGCGCATCGACCCTGCGGGCAAGCTCCGCCTCCGCCACATCGGGAGGCAGCGGCTGGAAGTCGACCCGCCGGCAGCGGCTGCGAACGGTCTCCAGCAGCCCGTCCGGCTCGGCGCTGATCAGGATCAGATGAGCGTAGGACGGCGGCTCCTCCAGGGTCTTCAGCAGCGCGTTCTGGCTCTCCTCCGCCATCGCGTCGGCAGCCTCGATCACGAACACCCGGCGGTGGCCCTCGAACGGACGGAAGTGAACCGCCCCGATCACCCCCTCGCGAACGTCGTCGACCAGATGCTGGTTGCCCGACGGGGACAGCCAGACCAGATCGGGGTGAGGAGAGGGGACGGCGAGCCCGCGCGCGCGCGCCCGGTCGGGATCGGCGGAGCCCTGCGCGAGCAGCTCGGCCGCCAACCCGCGGGCGGCGGCGCGCTTGCCGCTGCCGGCGGGACCGATCAGCGCGTAGGCGTGGGTGGGATTTCCGGCCAGGGCCGAAGCAACCGCGAGGCTCGCCCTCGGCTGGTGGGCGAGGACCTCGCGCAGGTGTTCGGGCAGGTCGTGCGGCTCAGCCAATCGATCCTCCAAGCGCCAGACCCGGATTGGCCCGGGCGGGCGGGCTCATCGCCCCCGCGCGGGCGGCAGCGCTCATCGCTCCAACCCGAGCGTCGCGACTACCTCGCGGTGGACCGTGTCGGGGTCGCCGGTGGCGTCTACCGCGACCAGGCGACCCGGTTCGCGCTCGGCGATCCGCTCGAACGCCTCCCCGATCCGGCGCTGGAAGTCGGCCCCCTCGCGCTCGAACCGATCGACGCCGAAGTCGCCGCGACCGGCGCCGCGCTCGAGCGCCGCCCGCGGGTCGACCCGCAGCAGCACCGTCCGGTCGGGCCGACAGCCGTCGATCGCGACCTCGTTGACCTCGACCACCCGGCGCTCGCCGACCCCGCGGGCGATCCCCTGGTAGGCGACGGTCGAGTCGTAGAAGCGGTCGCAGACGACGTCGCGGCCGGCCGCCAGCGCCGGCTTGATCGCCCGCGCGACCAGCTCGGCGCGGGCCGCGGCGAACAGCAGCAGCTCGGTCCGGGCGGTGAGCGAAACCGAGGGATCCTTCAGCAGAGTCCGCAGCCGCTCGCCGAGCTCCGTCCCCCCCGGTTCGCGCAGGAGCAGCGTCTCGGATCCAAGCGCCTCGGCGAGCATCCGCGCTTGGGTGCTCTTGCCGGCGCCGTCGATGCCCTCGAAGGTGACGAACATCGGTCCAGCCCCTCCTCCGGCGCTCCGCTCAGCCGGATCCGCGGGACCGGCCCGCTGTGGTCTTCTTGCCGCTGCCGGCGCGCTTGGTCCGGGTGGTCGTGGTCGGCGGCTTGCGGGAGCGAGCCTTGGCGGCCGTCCTGGCTGCGCCCTTCTTCGCCGCGGCCTTCTTCTTCGCCGCCGGCTTCTTCTTGCCGCCGTCCTTGGCCTCCGCTTCCGCCTTGGCCTTCTCGCGCTCCTCGTTCTGCTTCTGCCGCTCAGCGCGCTTCTCGCGCATCTCGACCATCGAAGGGCAGTCGTCGTTGAGACAGAGCTTCCAGGGTCGGCCGCGGAAGCCCTTGACCGTCAGCCGCGGGCGGACCTCGCAGATCGAGCACTTCGGCTCCAGCCGCCAGAGCTCGTAGCCGCGGCCGGGCAACGGCCCGGAGTTGGTGCAGGACTCCGGATGCTCGGGCTCTTCGCGGTTATAGCCCTCGCAACCCCAAAAGCGCTTGCCGCCCTTGAGGTCGATGATCCGGAGCCGGTTGAGCGAACCGTCGGTGTGGACCGTCCGCCCCTTGGCCTCGCAGACCTCGCAGTGGCCGATGTACTTGTCCTCGTCCATCCCCGCCCAGATCGTCTTGGCGAGGTCCTCGCGCTTGGAGAAGAGGTCGTCGTAGGTGCTGTGCAGGAGGGTGCGGGAGGTCTTGATCACGTCGTCCTTGGTCGCGTCACCGGCGGCGATCTTGTCCATGTCGGCCTCCAGCTCGGAGGTCATCTCCGGGGTGGCCATCCGCAGCACGTACTGCTTGAACGCCTTGTACATCGCGATCCCCGTCTCCGAGGGCTCGGGCGGGTTGTTGTAGACGTAGCCACGCGAGTAGAGCTTCTGGATGATGTCGGGGCGGGTGGCCTTGGTCCCCAGACCGAGCTCCTCCATCATCTCGATCAGCTTGCCCTGGGAGATCCGCGAGGGCGGCTGGGTCTCCTTGTCGACGATCCACGGATCGCCCTCCAAAGCCAGCTTCTGGCCCTCCTCCAGCGCCGGCAGCTCGTTGTCGGCCGAGCGGGCGTAGGTGTAGATCCGGGCGA
>JBPCOO010000207.1:0-7793 GCA_051000155.1 Solirubrobacterales bacterium
CCCTCCTCGAGGCTGAGCTTGAGGTCGGCGGCTCCGCCCGAGACGATCGGCTCGCTGGCATTCTCGGTCGGTCCCCGGAGGACTAGCTGGACCCCGTCCTCGTCGGTGAGATTGGCGACGGTGATCGTGGCCAGGCCGGCGCCGATCGGATCTCCGTTGGGGTCCTTCTTCGGCGAGACGATCACCTTCTGATCATCGATCTTTGCGGTCAGCTCGATCGGTGCCGGTGGTCGGGGCTCGTTGGGGAAATCCTCACTGCCGCAGCCGGCAACGATAAGCGCGGCCGCGGCCGCCACCGAAGCGAGCAGAGTTATGGGGGACCTCCTCCTCATCCGTTGCCGAAATCTATCCGAACTGACGGCGGCTGGCATGCCGACCGCCGTGCGGCATCGAGATCGCACACCTCGACGAGCGACCGAGGGACGCCACCGCCGCTTCGACGGGCGCCGGGTAGCGGTCGAAGACGAAGGGCGCCGTCCCGCTTTACCCGAGCCAGACGGACGAGCGCCCGTCGAGCATCTCGTCGAGCGAGCGCTGGATCCTGGCCCTGATCTCCTCACTGATCGTCTGCACCGCGGCGGCGTCGTCGAGCGTCTCCTCCGAGTTCTCGGAGAGGTCGATCGGCTCGAGGAAGCGGAGCTTGAACTTCGCCGGCATGTACATCAGCGCTCCCAAAGGCCCGAGGTGCGGCAGCGCGTGGTTGAACGGCGCGTAGATCAACCCGGTCAGCTTCTGCAACGTCCGTAGATGGGCGAATATCGGCATCGCCTCCTCGCCACCGACGAGGGCCACCGGCACGATCGGGACCCCGGCCCGCAGGGCGGTCCGGACGAAGCCTCCGCGCCCGAAGCGTCTGAGGCGATAGCGCTGCCACAAGACCTTTCGCGTTCCCTTCTGACCTTCGGGGAAGACCAGCGCCAGCCGTCCCTCCTCACCCAAGAGTCGCTGGGCGTTGGCCGGATGCGCCGTGACCACACCGAGCTTGTTCGCCAGCATACCCACCGCCGGATAGCCTCGAAACCAGTTCTCTCCCAGCATGTAGAGGGCTCGGGGGGTCGGGTGCTCGTTGCGGATTGCCTGCATGATCATCGGCGCGTCCGGGGGAAGGGCGCCGGAGTGGTTGCAGACCAGTAGCGCGCCGCCGCTCGCCGGCACGTGTTCGATCCCGGTGGCCTCCACCCGGAACCAGTAGCGGTAGTAGAAGTTGAGTAGCGGGTCGGCCAGCGAGACCATCCGGTCGGAGCGCCCCCAATCGTCGAGCGAGCGCTCGGCCTCGATCGCCGGGAGCAGCTCTCGTAGCTCCTGCGGAGAGGGACCCTCCCCACGCGCGAGCATGGCACGCTCCCGCAGCGGGGTGGCAGCGAGCTGGTCCCCACTCGGGTCGTAGCCGGTCGGGGGTGCGGGCTCGGGTCGAGGGGCGTGCTCAGTTGCGGGGGCCCCACCGAGCAACGGGGAGTCGGCGCCGAAGGGCTTGCCGCCGAGCCCGACCGAGCGCCGCCGAGCCTCGCTCAAGCGATCTCCTCGACGATGGCGCCGGCGGAGCCCCCGACGACGACCTCGGCACCTGGCTCCGCCTCCCGTCTGAGGATGGCGAGCGCGAGCGGGCCTCGAGCGGGGGAGATGACGGCGGTTCCGAGGTGGCCCACGATCTTGTCCCCAGCGCTCAGCTCGGCACCCTCGACGAGCACATCAGCGGAGCGCAACCGTCGCAGGTGCCGGTTGGGCTTGCCTTTGTAGTGGAGTCGCGCGACGGTCTCCTGACCGATGTAGCAACCCTTGGAAAAGCTGACGGCCCGATCGTTGATGCCGGCCTCCTGAGGAATGGTGTCGTTGCCCATTTCCCGGCCGAAAGCGGGGATCCCAGCCTCCACCCTGACGATGTCGAGTGCCCGCATCTCAACTGGCGCAGCCCCCGCCTGCTCCAGCGAGGCGACGATCTCCTCGGCATCAACCTCGGAGTCGGCGATCAGCTCAATGCCGATGTCACTGACCACCGCCAGGCAATCTCGCTCGGCCAGTCGACGGGCCCGGTTGGCGTATGAAGGGCCTATCGGCTTGTTGTTCAGGAGCTCGATGCCCCTCGGCCCGATCAGCCGGATGACGGAGCGCTCGGTCGAGCTCACTTCGACCTCGCGCCCGACCTTGTACATGGAGAGATGGTGCTTGACCTCGGCGGCGGGCGCCGCCGGGGTTATGAGCCAGTAGATCTCGTCTGTGACCCGCAGGACCTCCATATCCGAGCGCATCTTTCCCTTGCGATCGAGCAGCGCCGCGTAGCAACCGGAGCCGGCCTCGATCGCCTCGATGTCATTGGTGAGCTGTCCCTGGAGGAACTCCGCGGCCTCGGGTCCGGCGATCTCGCAGACGGCGCGATCGTGATCGATCACCACGCCGGCCTCCTCACGCAGGGCTCGATATTGCGCGTCGAGCTCGAGTGCGGGTCGGGTTGCGGAAGCAGGGACCATGGCGGAATTGTAGGCGGCGAAGCGCGAGAATTGTTTGATGTGCCAAAATTAGAGTTGTGAGGAAACGAAAACTACCCAGCGCCACCCGGTCCGGCTCGCGGTCGGGATCATCGGCGAACGAAGCCGCCCCCGACCAACGCATCAGCCGCCGTCGCCTGCTCGCCGGGGGCGCACTGGCCACCGCCTCGCTGCCCGCGGTTCATGCACTGGTTCCCCACCAGGGAGTCCATCGAGCGCTGGATGGCTCCGCCTCGGCCTCCGAGGGCGCTGGAGCCCACGCGGGTCACGGTTCGGGCGCCGGTCCGCTCCACGCGCGCTTCCGAGCCGACCAGGATGTCGACCACCGAGCCAACGGCTTCGACCCGACCGAGATGCTCCGCGACTTCGACTACGGCAGCACCCGCCGCCTGCCCGGGGGCGGGACCCTGCGGGAGTGGGAGATCACCGCGCTGGACAAGGAGATCGAGATCGCCCCGGGCGTGAGCTATCCGGCCTGGACCTACAACGGTCGCGTGCCCGGCCCGGCCCTTCGCTGCACCGAAGGCGACCGTCTACGCCTCCGCTTCACCAACGCCTCCTCCCATCCCCACACGATCCACTTCCACGGCATCCACAGCGCGGTCATGGATGGCATGCCGGGTATCGGCGAGGCTCAGGGGGGAGGGCAGATCGAATCCGGCGAGAGCTTCGACTATGAGTTCGACGCGAAGCCGTTCGGCACGCACCTTTATCACTGCCACGTCAGCCCGCTCGCCGCCCACATAGCCAAGGGCCTCTACGGCGCCTTCATCATCGACCCCAAGCAGGGGCGAGCGCCCGCGGACGAGATGGTGATGGTGATGAACGCCTTCGACACCAACTTCGACTCCCTCAACGAGGTCTACGCCGTCAACACCGTCGGCTTCCACTACCAGCGCAACCCGATCCAGGTCAAGCGCGACGAGTTGGTCCGGATCCACCTGGTCAACGCGACCGAGTACGACCTCGTCAATTCCTTCCACCTGCACGCAAACTTCTTCGATTACTACCCGACCGGAACCTCGCTGGAGCCGAACGAGCTGACCGACACGATCATCCAGGGGCAAGGGCAGCGCGGCATGCTGGAGATGCGCTTCCCCAACCCCGGCCGCTACATGTTTCACGCCCACATCACCGAGTTCGCCGAGCTCGGCTGGTCGGGCTTCTTCGAGGTGAGCTGATGGAGTCCCGTGGCGCCGAGGGCGAGCTGGTGGGAGCGGGGCCCGGCTACCCCACGTGGCTTTTGGGTGTGCTCCCGCTGGCGTTGCTGGCGGCGGCGATCGCGGCGATCGCCCTGATCGGCGGGCCGGGTCTCCCCGACCGAAACGGTGTCCCGCTCGAGGAGCTCGGGATCGAGCGCACCGTGCTCCGACCCGGGGAGATCGAGCTGACCGTACGCAACGAGGGTCCCGACCCGGTCACGGTCTCCCAGGTGTCGGTCAACGATGCGTTCCTCCCGTTCACCGGCGCCGGGGAGATCGACCGGCTCGCCTCCAGGGCGATCACCATTCCGTACCCCTGGCTGGAGGGCGAGGACTACGAGATCTTCCTGCTGACCTCCACCGGCGGGACCGTCGACTCCGCGATCGAGCTGGCCGCCGAGACCCCGGAGCTGGATCTCGGCTTCTTCGGCCTGATGGCGTTGCTCGGCATCTACGTCGGCGTGATCCCGGTCAGCATCGGGATGATCTGGCTGCCGTTCGTCCGCCGGATCGGCGCGATGGCGCTGAAGGTGGTGATGGCGTTCACCGTCGGATTGCTGGCCTTCCTCGGGCTCGACGCATTGCTCGAGGGGATCGAGATCGCCTCCGCCGGCCCCCAGGTGTTCGGAGGGCCGGCGCTGGTGTTCATCGGTGCCGCGCTCGCCTACCTGGCCCTTGCCGGGATCGACTCCCACCTGCGTGGCCGTCGGGAGCGGGCTGGCGAGGGGGGCGCCGGCAACGAGTATCTGGCCCTCCTGGTCGCGATCGGGATCGGCCTCCACAACCTCGGCGAGGGCCTCGCGATCGGGACCGCCTATGCAAGCGGGGCGCTCGCGCTCGGCGCCTTTCTGGTGATCGGCTTCGCCATCCACAACACCACCGAGGGGCTGGCGATCGTCGCCCCGCTGGCCGATGGCCGACCGTCGGTCGGACGGCTGGTCGGCCTCGGTCTGATCGCCGGCGCCCCCGCCATCGTCGGCGCCTGGATCGGCGCCGCCGCCTTTAACTCCTCGATCTCGGCCCTGCTGTTCGGCGCCGGGGTCGGGGCGATCGCGCAGGTGATCGTGCAGCTCGTGCCGGTGATGCGCGATGGCGAGGGCCGCGCGCTGCATCCACCCGCGGTCGCGGGCATGGTCGGCGGGATCGCCTTCCTCTATGTGACGGGACTTCTGATCAGTGTCTGAGCCCACTCCGCAGATCCCGGACGCGGGCGGGGCCACATCCGCCCGCGACGCGACCGGATCCCACCGGCGCGATCGCCGCGCCGATGGCCGCGAGGCAATCGAGGACTACGCCAAGGCGATCTATGGGTTGGCGAGTGGCGACGAGGCGGTGTCGACCAGCGCCATCGCGGAGCGGTTGGGCGTCTCGCCCGGCACCGTGACCGCGATGGTCAAGCGCCTGGCCAAGCTCGGACTCGCCGACCACGAGCCCTACCGGGGGGTGGCCCTGACTGACTCCGGCGAGCGGATCGCGCTGGAGGTGATTCGCCACCATCGACTGATCGAGACCTATCTCAGCGACGCCCTCGGCATGTCCTGGGACCGGGTCCACGATGAGGCCGAGGTGCTCGAGCACTACATCAGCGAGGAGCTCGAGGAGCTTATGGCTCAGGCCCTCGGCCAGCCGACCCGGGACCCCCACGGCGATCCGATACCCGATCGGGCCTTGGAGATGGCAAGCGAAGCTCGCGGCCGGACGTCGCTGGTGGACATGCCCAAGGGTCAAAGCGGAACCTTCGAGCGCGTCTCCGACCGTGACCCCGAGATGTTGCGCTATCTCGACGAGCGTGAGGTTCGGCCCGGTAGTCGACTCGAGGTGATCGCTCACGAGCCCTTCGGCGGCTCGGTCCGGATCAAGGTGGGTGGGTGCGAGCACGGGATCGGCGCGGCGCTGGCGGCGAGAATGTTGGTCGATGTCGCTTGAGCAGCCCCGACGCCGCCGCGCTCGATAGGGACGCGGATACGGTGGACAATGTGCTCCCGGGCGAAGCCGCCGTCGGTGCCGCGGCGAGCCCCGGATATGCTGGAGACGATGTCGCTCGCGACCGCCTTCGAAGAGATCACTACCGCCCTCCCGCACGATTGGACCGATATGGATCTCGACCTGCGTCTCCTCGACGAGGAGCGATACATCGACGCCTCAATCCTGATGGCGCAAATCAACGCCCAGCCCTACAGCGAGTCCGACTGGCACTACCGCATCCGGGTTGCGAACAACTTCGGTCACGGAGCATCGCCGGAGACCGTCGGCTGGATCCTCGACATGCTGGAGCGCCAGGGGATCGAGGGCGAGCTGGTGATTCGCGAGGTCCGGGAGGGGCGGGCCGAGGTGGTGCAGATGTGGGGCCGTCCCGAGAGCGTCCGCCAGGAGTTTCGTAACCGGCGTGAGCTATAGCCCGTTGCACCGGTCACGCATGAGGGGCGCGAGCTGATGGCGATGATCGCGGTTCGCGTCGACGACCTGATGCTCGGCTCCAAGGTGGTCGAGATGCTGCGTAGCTCCGGCCACCTGATCGCCGGACCGGCGGCGCCTGATGATGAGATCGAGCTGGTGGTGTGTGATCTCGAAGCGATCGACCTCGATGAGGTCGGGGCAGCCGAGATGCCGGCGATCGGCTTCTACCAACACACCGACGTGGAGATGAAAAAGCGCGCCGAGGCCGCCGGAATCGATCTGGTCATTCCCCGTAGCCGGATGGCGCGCGAGCTGCCCGATCTGGTCGAGCGGGTACTGGCCGGTGGCTGAGCCCGGATCAGCACCGGCGCCGCCCTCGCTGCGCGTCGCGGGGGCGCAGATTCCCAACGTCGTCGGCGACATCGACGGCAACGCCCGGAGGATCGGCGAGGCGATGGAGTGGGCGGAGCAGGAGGAGGCGGACCTGCTGCTACTGCCGGAGCTGGCGCTGACCGGCTACCCGGTCGAGGACCTGGCCGTCCGCAAGGACTTCGTCGCCGCGGCGGTCGCCTCCCTGGAGGAGCTCGCGACTCGTTCCGGTTCGGTGACCACGATCGTCGGCAGCCTCGATCCGGTGCCGCCGCGCCGGAGCTGGGACACCCAGACGCGCGAGGTCGCGATCGGGGCCGCCCTGCTCTGCGACGGGGAGCTTCGCGGCATCTACCACAAGGTGCTGTTGCCCAACTACGCCGTCTTCGATGAGGCGAGGAACTTCGCGCCGGGTACGGAGCCGGGGGTTGTTTGGCGGGTCGGGGAGGCGATGGTAGGACTCTCCATCTGCGAGGACTCCTGGTCGGCGGACGGCCCACCCGAGGCGCAAGCGGCGGGCGGCGCGCAGCTCCTGCTGTTCCAGAATGCCTCACCGTTCGAGCGCGCCAAATCCGACGCCCGCCTGGCTCACTGCCGCCGGCTCGCCCGGCGCAACGGCCTCCCGGTCCTCTACGTGAACAGCGTCGGCGGTCAGGACGAGCTGGTCTTCGACGGCGGCTCGCTGGTGGTTTCGGCGACCGGCGAGCTGGTCCACCGGGCGCCGCAGTTCGAAGCCGATCGCTTCTGCATCGACCTCGAGATCGCGCCCGCGAGGCCGGCGACCGCTCGCCCGCGGACCGTCCACGCCCGACCCGCACCTCGTCGCCGGCCCCCGCTCGAGGAGATCCGTCCCGTCGATCCGACCTCCGACCTGGAGCAGGTCTGGGCCGCACTGGCGATGGGGGTGCGGGACTTCGCCGTCTGCAACGGCACCGACGAGGCGGTGGTCGCTATCTCCGGTGGGATAGACGCCGCCGTGGCGGCCGCCGTCGCCGCCGACGCGCTCGGGCCGGAGCGGGTCCGGGGAATCTGCATGCCGGGGCCGCGGACGCGCGGCTCGGAGACCGCGGACGCGCGCGAGCTGGCCGATGCCCTCGGGATCTCCCTGTGGTCGTTCCCGGTCGAGCCGGTGACCGACCGGATCGGGCCCGAAGCGAGCGAGATCGCCGGGCGCGACCGCGGCGAGCTGGTCCGGCGCAACCTCGACTCGCGCATCAGGGCGGCGATCCTGCAGACGATCGCCGACGAGATCGGGGCGCTGGCGGTCGCCACCGTCAACAAGACCGAGCTGTCGGTCGGGTCGTTTGCTCCGCACGACGCGATGGCGGGCGGGTTTGCGCCG
>JBPCOO010000221.1:0-3570 GCA_051000155.1 Solirubrobacterales bacterium
CGGATCGCGGTCTGCCCTGGGAGCTACGACCCGGTCACCAACGGGCATCTCGACATCATCACGCGCGCCTCTCGCGTCTTCGACCGGGTGGTGGTCGGAGTGGTTGGACAGGGGATCCGCAAGTCCCAGAGCCTGTTCACGCCCGAGGAGCGCGAGGCGTTTCTGACCGACGCGTTGAGTCACCTGGAAAACGTCGAGGTCGCGGTGTTCACCAATTTGGTCGTCGACTTCGCCCGCGAGCGCGAGGCGATCGCGATCATCAAGGGAATCCGGGCGATCTCCGACTTCGAGTACGAGCTCGAGATGAACCAGCTCAATCGGAAGCTCGCGCCGGAGCTCGAGTCGGTCTACGTCTTCGCCTCGCCCGACTTCAGCTTCCTCTCCTCGACGGGGGTGAAGGAGATGGCCACTTTCGGGGGCGATGTCTCCGATCTGGTCCCGGCCCCGGTCGCCGAGGCGCTCGCCGAGCGCCTCGCGCGCTGAAGCCTGCTCCCGTGGGCAGGAGCTTGCAGCGAGGCGACGAAATGACGGACGAAGCGACCACCCCCGAGCACGCCGCGTAAGCTTCCCCACCTATGGACGTCCTGGTCCTAATCGACAAGCTCGACGATCTGATCCACAACGCGCGGCCGGTGCCGCTCACGGATCAGGTCCGAGTCGATCGCGAGGAGATCTACGACCTGCTCGACCAGATGCGGGCGACGATCCCCGAGGAGATCAAGCAGGCCCGCTGGATCGTCAAGGAGCGGCAGGAGATGCTGGCAGAGGCAAAGCGCGAGGCCGAGCGAGTGGTCAAGGAGGCCCGTGACCAGCAGGCCCGCCTGATCAGCGAGGAAGAGGTCTACAAGCAGGCAGAGCGCGGCGCCGAGGAGATCCTCGAGGACGCCCGCGACACCGAGCGCCAGATCCGCCTCGGAGCCGAGGACTACGCCGACGAGATCCTTTCGACCCTCGAGGTCAACCTGCAGAAGTTCCTCAACGCCGCCCAGCGTGGTCGTGCCCGCCTCGCCGGTCGCGACGACGAGGTTGAACCCGTCGAGTAGCGTTTCGCGGGGGTCTCGGCCTGCAACGTCGTTCGCGAGTTGGGGTTCTGGGAGCGTTGCCGCTCGACGCACCGACACTTGGTGCCCATATGCGGCCTCAGACGTCTCCGCGTCGTCGACTTACCGGTAGTCCGCCCGGATCACCACCAGATCCTGCTTGGCCCAGACTTCTCGGCCTCTGGTCCACTCGAGCAGATCCTCGGTTCGCTCCGGGAAGTCCCGATCGGGGTCGAGAGTGGTTACCGGCTCGTCGGCGACCACTACGTCGGCGAGGATGAAGCTCCCGGCTTCCTCGCGGACCCGGCGGAAGAGATCCTTCTTTGCGTGCGTCTGCAGATGGTGAACGCTCAACACCGCCACCACCAGATCCCACGGGCCGTCGGGGAGGGGATCTTCCATCCGCGCGAGGCGCCCCTCGATTCCCAGCTTGCGGGCGCGAAAGACCATCTCCGGGCTGGAGTCGAGGCCAGTTACCTCGGCGTCGGGGAAGCGCTCGAGGATCCGTCGGGAGGTTTCGCCGGTGCCGACCCCGATGTCCAGCACCCGCGTCGGCGAGCCCTCGATCGCGGCAACGGTCGCCTCCTGTAGCTCGTCGAAGTATGGGACCTCCCGGCGGATCATCTCCAGGTAGCTCTGCGGGTCCCAGTGAAACTGCGCGCTCATTACCCTGAGGATATGGCTGAGACGACGATCGACCTCGACCGGCTCGCCCTGCGCTCGGGGCAGGCGGCGACCCGGCGGATGGAGCTCGAGCCGGAGCCACCCAGCGTCGGCGGGATCTCCTATCCCTACGTCGAGGAGGTCGTCCCCGCCCGCATCGACGTCTCCAAGACCACCTCCGGCTTCGCCCTCCGGCTTCGCGCCGAGACGGTCGCGGTGGGCCCGTGCTCGCGCTGCACCGAGCCGGCTGAGGTGCCGCTGGGCGTCGATGTACGTGAGGTCGACCAGCAGTCCTCCGACGACCTCGAGTTGATCAGCCCCTACGTTGGCGAGGGCCTGCTCGACGCCGAGGGCTGGCTCCACGACGGCCTAGTCCTTGCCCTGCCGGAGAAGGTCCTCTGCCGGCCGGACTGCCGGGGCATCTGCGACGTCTGCGGGGTTTCATTGAACGAGGTCGACCCGGAGGCCCATCATCACGAAAAGCCTCTCGACCCCCGCTTCGCCAAATTGCGCGAGCTGAGCGGGGAATAGGTCTACGGGTCTTGCGCTAGCATGCCGCGCTCCGCATGGCCGTACCGAAGAAAAGAACCTCCAGCTCCCGCCGCGACCGCCGCCGGGCGCACGACTCCGTTCGGGCTCCCCGCCTCAACCAGTGCCCGCAGTGCCATAGTCCGAGGCTCCCGCATAGGGTCTGCCCGAGTTGCGGCACTTATGCCGGTCGCGAGGTGATCGAGTTCGACATTCCCGAGCTCGACGCCGCCGCCGATCCCGGGACCGAGTAGTGGCCGGGCGCCCCGCGCCCGAATCCGCCGAGGCCTCCGCGCCCCAGGTCGCCTTCGATGCGCTCGGAGCCGAGCAGGGCGCCGAAGCGGTGGTAGAGGGCATCGGCAGGGCGGTGGGCGACGGCATTCGGGTGCGCGCCTTCGGGCGCCGGGCCGAGCTCGGGGACCTCGAGCCGCTCGCCGAGGTCGAGGTGATCGATTGCGAGGAGGTGATCGGCAATGACGCCGATCCCGTCGCTGCGGTTCGCGGGCGTCCAGGGGCGTCGGTGGTGCGGGCGGCGGCCGACGTCAAGGAGGGTCGCTCCCAGGCGCTCGCCAGCCCGGGCTCGACCGGGGCGACGATGGCGGCGGCGCTGTTCGCGCTCAAGCGCATCCGCTCGGTCCAGCGCCCCGCGCTCGCCATCCAGCTGCCCGCGCCCGGTCTCGACCACCCGGTCCTGATATTGGACGTAGGCGCCAACGCCGACGCCCGCAGCTCCCATCTGGTCCAGTTCGCCCACCTCGGCTCGGCTTTCGCCGAGGCGGTGCTCGGAATCGCCAGCCCACGGGTGGCGCTGCTCAGCGTCGGCGCGGAGTCGAAGAAGGGGAGCGCCGTCGTCGTCGAGGCGCACCACCGGCTCGATGCGGGGAACGGCATCGATTTCGTCGGCAACGTTGAGGGCAACGCCTTGTTGGAGGGAGCAGCCGAGGTCATCGTCACCGATGGCTTCACCGGCAACGTCACCCTGAAGACGATCGAGGGCACGGCCAAGGCCGTCGGCGGCGCCGTCGGGGAAGCGGCCCGCTCCAATCCGCTCGCGATGGCCGGTGGGCTGCTTCTGCGCGGCTCGCTCGGCAGCCTTCGGGAGCGGATGGACCCCGACGCCACCGGCGGCGCGATCCTGCTGGGCCTGCGCGGGGTGGCGGTCGTCGGCCACGGCTCCGCCGGGCCGGAGGGGATCGCCAACCAGATTCGCCTCGCGGCGGCGTCGGTTCGGGCGAGGGGAGTGGAGCGCACCACGGCCCTGCTGGCCAACTCCGACGTCGGTCGCTCGGAGCTGTGGACCGATGGTGCCGGGAGGCGGTCCTCCCGAGCGTGATAGACC
>JBPCOO010000242.1:0-2659 GCA_051000155.1 Solirubrobacterales bacterium
CGTTCATCGACGAGTAGCCCTCGACTTCCTGCTTTATCTCGAGCGCGGAAACCGGCCTGCGGTTCGCCATCAAAAACGAGATCAGCGAGAGTTGTCGGATCAGCTTCTCGGTGTCCTTGGCCATCGCCTGCGAGCATAGATGCGGTCGAGCGGCGCGGCGCGGCGGGACGGGGCGGAAATGCGCACTTTCCGAGGTTGTGGAGACCTTCCGGGGGACGAAAGCGAGGCCGCTTCCCGGCCCCGGCGAAGGATGATGCGGCCCCGCGTCGCTCGGAGCGCAACAATGGAGAGATGGCGGCGGAGAGGAGCACCGGATCGAAGGGTTGGGCCGCGGTTGTGCTGGCCATGGCGGTGCTCGGCTCGTTGCTGGTGCCAACCGCGGCCACGGCGAAGTCCGACCGCTTCTACGGAGTCGTGCCGCAATCGCCCCTAAGCGACGATGACGCGCCGGCGATGCGCGCCGGGGGCGTCGGCTCAGTAAGGCTCCTGTTCAACTGGGCCGCGATCGAGCGGACCAGGGGAGAGTTCGACTTCAGCTCGGTCGACCGCGAGCTCTCGGTGCTGGCCGACGCCGGAGTCGAGCCGATGCCGTTTCTCTACGGCACTCCGGCCTGGCTCGAGTCGCAGGCTCGGCGACCGCCGCTGCGCAACCCCGCGGCTCGTCGCGCCTGGAAGCGGTTCGTGCGCAAGGTGGTCCGCCGCTACGGGCGCGAGGGGACCTTCACCAAGCGCGAAGACGGCCCGGCGGTTCGACAATGGCAGGTGTGGAACGAGCCGAACCTATACGGCTTCTGGAGGCCCAAGCCGAACCCGCGCGCCTACGGCAAGCTGCTCCAGATCAGCGCCGAGGCCATCCGCGGGGAGGATCGCGGGGCGAAGATCGTTGCCGCCGGACTGCCGCCGGCGCAGCGTGGGATCCAGCCGGGCGACTATCTCAAACGGCTCCTCGCCGTTCGGGGCATCGAGCGCTACTTCGACCTCGCCGCGGTCCATCCCTACAGCGAGGATGTCAAGGGGATGATCGGGATCGTGCGCCAGCTCCGCCGCATCCTCGACCGCAAGGGCCTCGAGGACAAGGGCCTGATGGTGACCGAGTTCGGCTGGGGCTCGGCCGGCTACCCCAACACCGAGATCCAGACCCCCTCGGGCCAAGCGAAGATCCTCGGTGAGGCCTACGACGCCCTGCTCGAACGGCGCGATCGCTGGTCGATCAGGAGGGTCTTCTGGTTTGCCTGGAAGGACCGCCCCGACGCACACATGGCCTGCCCCTTCTGCCCCGCCGCCGGCCTGTTGAGCGTAGACGACGAAGGAAAGCCGGCCTGGTACGTCTACCGCTCCCGGGCCAGGGGGACGCCCCACGGCCAGGACCCGTAGGCGTCGCTCGGGCGACGGGACCGCCCGAGATCGCTCCAGGTCCGCCGGTCGCCGGGCCGGCCACCGCTCAGGCGGCGCGGGCGCCAAAGTAGGCGGCGGCATCGATGCCGCGATCGAACCGTGACCAGGCCTCACCGTCGGCGAGGCCGCGCTCGATCCGGTCGAAGCTCCCGAGCCGTCCGCCGAGGTTGTCCATCATGTGAACGAGGGTCGCCTCGCGAGTGGCCGGGACGACCGGGCTGCCGTGCTCGAGCGTCCCGTGGTGGCTGAGGATGATGTGGAGGATCTCCTGGCCAAGGTCCGGATCGAAGCCCTCGATCTCCTCGATCTCCCGGCGGACCCGGTAGTAGCCGAGCGGTATCTCCCCCTGGAGGCGGCCGCGGTCGGTGAGGTCGATCGCCAGAGGATCATCGTTGTAGGCCTCGCACTTGCCGATGTCGTGCAGGAGCGCTCCGGTGACCGCTACATCGCGGTTGATCCCTGGAAAGAACGAGGCCGCGGCGCTGACGCTCTGGGCCACCGAGAGCGCGTGCTCCATCAAC
Source organism: Solirubrobacterales bacterium (assembly GCA_051000155.1). Lineage (GTDB taxonomy): Bacteria > Actinomycetota > Thermoleophilia > Solirubrobacterales > 70-9 > CAXMST01. The sequence goes on from JBPCOO010000242.1 coordinate 1,917, forward strand.
CCGTGACGGTAGGCCTGGTGATAGTGCTTGGCCGCGGGCGCGTCGCGGAACCGCTCCCATCTGGGGGTGCCGTCGCCAAGGAAGCGGTCGAGGAGCGCGCGCAGGGCGGGCGTCTGAATCGTCTCCACCAGGGAACGCAGATCGGTGACCATCCGCTCCAGCGGTACCGGCGAGGTCTCCAGCAGGTCGACGGGGTCGTACTCGCCCTCGCAAGCGGGGCGGATCCGCTCGACGATGAGCGCGGCACCCCACTGCGCCGAGGACTCGAATCGCCCCCGGAGGCGAACCACCGTGCCCGGCTCGGCGGCCTCGAAGCAGGCGTCGACCTCGTCCCAACACTTCGCGGACTGCGAGCCGGAGCGGTCGGAGAGCTTCAACGCCAGCCACTGGCCGCCGCGCTTGGTCGGCCGCTTGTTGCGATCGCGAACGACGTAGAAGGAGTCGACCCGCTCGCCGTCGTCGAGACTGGAGAGGTCCTGGTGGGGCCCGTCGGCGGAGGCGGGTTCGACCCCGACGGTCGTGGGGGCGACCTCCGGTCGGGCGGCCGAGGCCTCGCCGAGCAGGGTGTGCTGAAGATCTTCCATCGCCCCAGAGAAAGTACGCTGAGGCCCGGACTAAATCGACGGTCGCGCCCGGGGCGGGGCGCCTGGCGCCGACGCGTCCGGATCGCCGAGGACTTCGACGGAGCTTCCCGAGGACATCGCCGACGCCTTCGGCGCTCGTTGAAACTCCTACTCGATACC
>JBPCOO010000262.1:0-6055 GCA_051000155.1 Solirubrobacterales bacterium
CGCTCGATCGGGTCCCGCCGGCGCCACTCGGCCAGCATCTCGTCGGGGACGTAGCTCATGTCGTCGTGGGCGCCGTGGCCGTGCATGCGCATGGTCCGGCACTCGATCAGGGTGGGCCCGCCGCCGGTTCGCGCGCGTTCGACGGCCTCAGCCGCCACACCGAAGACCGCCTCGACGTCGTTGCCGTCGACCAGCTCGGCCTCGAGCCCGTAGGTGCGGGCGCGCTCGACCGGGTCCGCCGCGAACTCGAGCTCGTTCGGGGTGGAGTAGGCGAACTGGTTGTTCTCGAGGATGAAGACCGCCGGCAGCGCGCGTACCCCGGCCAGATTCATCGCCTCGTGCCACTGGCCGTTGGCGGTGGAACCCTCGCCGAAGAAGGTCATCGCCACCCGAGGCTCGCCGCGGAGCTTGAACGCGAGCGCGAGTCCACAGGTCACCGGGGCCATGTCGGGAAGCATCGAGACCATGCCGATGCAGCCAAGCTCCGGGTCGCCGAAGTGCATGTTCCCGTCCCTGCCGCGCGTCGGCCCGCCGGCCCGGCCCATGTAGTTGGCCATGTAGCGGTCCGGAGTGAGCCCGCGAACGAAGTGCGCGCCGAGGTCGCGGTGGAGGATGCAGGCGCGATCGGTGGGCGCGAGGGCGTAGGCCGCCCCGACCGAGATCGCCTCCTGGCCGCAACCGTCATAGAAGGAGCCGGGGATCTTGCCCTGCTTGTAGAGCTTCAGAGTCCGCTCCTCGCTGATCCTCATCATCAGCATGTAGCGCAACAACCGCTCGCGGTCCTCGCGGGCGAGCGCGCTCGTCGGCTCGGCCAGGGATCGACTGGGGGACTGGGTTGAACCCATCTGTGGTCCGCCTTTCAGGGCGTGCCGGCGGCTGGGATCTCCATGCCATCCGACTCAGATTTCGCCGCTTCGGGATCTCCTCGACGGCGCCTACGGACTGTGGGACGGAGGGATCTCCTCCATCCCTATGTGATGTTGCTCACTATATCGCAGACCGCTGACGCAATTCAAGCGCCCGGTCGATCAGCCACTCTCGGCGCTGCGTTCGGCCCGCTTGCGAATCGCCCGCAGTAGCGAGCGGACAACTACCACGTGCCCACGGGTGCCGACCACGGCTGCCTTGTAAGCCGAGCCACGTTTTCCCGGGAAGGATGCGCGGGTTTCGATCCGCACGCGGGACCGCTGGCCGGGAAGGAGGTCGATCCGGACCACCAGAGCGTACTTCGAGAAACGGTGCTCCCCCAGAAGCGCCAACATCACCGGAGGCACGGCCCGGGAGACGACGAAGCCGGGAAGCACCCCGCCCGGATGGTGGAGATCGCCACTGCTCTCCTCCTCCTCGGCGCCCAGTCGATGCGCCAGAGCGCGTGAAAGACGCCCATCCATCGCCTTTTGCAAGGTGGGGAAGACGGCGGCCCAGCTCGCCTCGGCGGGCGCGTCCACCTCGATCGAGTGCTCGTCTACCGGGGGGAGGCGCTCGAGCGGGGTATCGATCGCGCGATGCGGCATCAGAGCCCGGAGCCTCCCCGCCCCTCGATCCGACCCCGCAGGTCCGACAGGAACGCGCCCGCCTCGGCGGGGAGGACGACGCGACCGTCGCAGCTCAAGCTCAGCTCCGTCACCTCGACCATGGTGGACTCCCCGCGCCTCGGCACCGCCCGGCCCTCGGGCTCCCCGATCGCCAAGCTCGCCGCTTGCCCCCCGGTGACCGCCGCGGCCAGCGAGTGAATACCGACAGGCGGATGGACGGTGAAGGTCGCGCCGGCGGTCTGGGGGGCGCGTAGGCCCCCGACCGCCGCCGCCTCGCTCAGCTCCGCCAGCTCCTCGCCTACTGATGCGGGATCTTTGAGGTCGGCGTCGAAGACGGTCGCCGCCGCCGAGCCATCCGGGGTGGTGACGACGACCGCGACGTTGCGCCGACCGTATTCCTCGATCCCGCCGTCTCGCCAGGCGGCGTTGAGGCGCGGGTGTTCGACGAGGGTCCGCCCGAGCAACGCCACGATCGCGGCCACCAGGTCCGGCCCCTCGGCCCGCAGCCGGCTGAGCCCGACGCTCTCGCTCAGCTCCAGATGGGGAATGGTGGCGCGAGACTCGGCAAACCTTCGTGCGAGCGTCAGCCGGGCCTTGGAGAGATCGGTCCGCCGACCGCCGCCGCGAGCGCTCGTCCGCTTGTCGGTGCCCGCTCCCTCATCGGCTTGCTCTTGTTCCGCCATTTGATCCCTGACCATATCCGAGCTGGAGCCCGGCTCATCGCGGTCGGCCGGGTTCGGTCCCGACCCTGTCATCCGCGGCGCCTTCTCGCCCGCCGCACCGCCTCCTCCAGCCGGTCGTCCCCCCAAAAGACCTCTTCCCCGACCGTGACCGTCGGAACGCCACGGACACCCCGGCTCGCCGCACTCTCGGTCGTCTCGCGCAGCGTACGTTTCACCGACTGCGATCCGGCTCCCTTTGCGACCGCGTTGGGATGGAGCTCGCAGGCGGCCGCGGCGATCGCGACGTTGTCGGGATCGGTTAGGTCCCGTCCACCGGCGAAGGCCTGGCGGAAGGCGGCGAGCGCGAATGAGACCGAGCGACCGATCGACTTGGCGTAGGTTGCGACACGCATCGCGTACAGGGTGTTGGCCGGGACGGGGTTGGGCCAGCGGATCGGCTGGAGCCCGTAGCTGGCGGCCCGGCGCTCGACCTCGGCCATGCCGACTTCCCGTTCAGGACCGACCATCCACGAGCTACGCTCAAACTCGCCGAAGAGGGCGCCGAGCAGCACCGGACGCCATTCCGGTTGGGCCAGCTCGGCGTCGGCGAATAGCCGGCTGATCCGCTCGGCCGTGAGGTAGGCGTAGGGGGAGCCGAGGTCGAAGTAGAAGGCCGTGGAGGATTCTGGAGCGAGGTCGCCGCCCGGCGCGGGGGAGCCGGGGGTGCTCGGCTCGGGGCCGCCGACGCGGTGGACGGCTTTGGGGAGATCGGTCACGCGGTCAGCGAGGCGGGGTCGAGGCGAATAGCTTTTGCCGCGACGGGAGCCGGATTGACCGTCATCGGCGCTCGGCGCAGGACCCGCGGATCAGGCGTGAGTGGCCCAACCGTCGACCGCTCGAGCGGCCTCCATCACGGCCTCCGACATGGTCGGGTGGGGGTGCATGATCCGCGCCAGCTCCTGGTAGCCGCCCTCGAGCGCCTGGGCGTTGACCAGCTCGGGGATCATGTTGCAGGCAGTGTTGCCGACCACGTGGGCGCCCAGGATCTCGCCGTAGGTGGCGTCGGCGACGATTTTGACCATGCCGTCGCGATCGTCATAGATCGCCGCGGCGCCGATCCCGCCGAGCTTGAACTTGCCGACCTTGACTTCGTGTCCGGCCTCCTTGGCCTGGGCCTCGGTCAAGCCGACGCTGGCCACCTGCGGATGGCAGAACGTTCCCGCCGGCACCCGGTCGATGTCGACCGGGTGGGGCTTCTCGCCGGCCATCGCCTCGACCGCGACGATGCCCTCGTCGGAGGCTTTGTGAGCGAGCGCGGGGCCGGGGGTGAGGTCGCCGATCGCGTAGATCCCATCGGCCGAGGTCTTCTGGGTGTCATCGACGGTGATCTTGCCATTCTCCCCGGTTTCGACCCCGGCGTCCTTGAGTCCCAGGCCCTCGACATCGGGAGCGCGACCGCCCGCGATCACCAGGTAGTCCACCTCGAGCTCCTCCTCGCCGGCCTTCAGCTTGACCGAGTCCGAGCCGGCCTCGACGTCTTCGACCTTGGTCTCCTTGAGGACGGTGATGTTTTGCTTCTTGAAGGCGCGCTCGACCACCTTGGCCATGTCCTTGTCCTCGGCGGGAAGGATCTGGTCCAGCATCTCGATCAGGGTGACCTCGGCGCCGAGGCGACCGTAGGCGGAGGCGATCTCCGCGCCCGAGGCGCCAGCGCCGACCACGGCCATCGTCTTCGGCATCGAGCCGAGCGACCACGCGCCCCACGTGTCGAGCACGCGGTCGCCGAACTCGGCCCCGGGGATCGTCTGCGCGACGGAGCCCGTAGCGAGCAGGATGTTCTTCGCCTCGTAGGTGTCGCCGTCGACCTCCACCTTGCCGTCTCCGACCAGCTTGCCCTCGCCCTCGATCAGGTCGATCTCGTTCTTTTTGAACAGTCCGGCGACGCCACCGGTGAGGCCCTCGCGGACCTCCTCACGCTTTTCCTGGACACCCTTCCAGTTGACGCTGACGCCCTCGACCTCGATCCCGAGCTCGGAGGCGCCGTTTTTGGCCTCGTCGTAGACCTCGGCGGCGTGCAACACGGTCTTCGCCGGCATGCAGGCGTAGTTGAGGCAACGCCCGCCGGTCTGGTCCTTTTCGACCACGGCCGTGTTGAGGCCGAGCTGGGCGGCGCGGATGGCGGCCACGTAGCCGCCGGGGCCCGAGCCGATAACGATTACGTCGTAGCTGTCTGCCATGCAAGCGACTCTATCGGAGCGGCCAGGGACGCCCTCGTCGTCCCTATTGGTCGGGTTGCTGGCGCAGGAACTTCTGGAAGTCGCGAGCGATCGCGTCGCCGGAAGGAACTTCCGGAGGGGCTTCGGCGTCGGCGACGTCGTCCTGTTGGCCCTCGAGTCGTTCGACCAGCTCCTTGATCTCCGGATTCGCCTCGACCGCGGCGCTGACCTGGCGCTCGAAGGCGACCGAGGCGGTTTCCAGCTCCGCCGCGTCGAAGCTGACTCCGACCAGCGCCTCCAGCCGGCGCAGCAGGGCCAGCGAAGCCTTCGGGTTGGGGACCGCGGCGGCGTAGTGGGGGACGGCCGCCCAAAGGCCCGCGGCGGGAATGTCGTTCTGCTTGCAGGCGGCGTGGAGGACGCCGGTGATCCCGGTCGGCCCCTCGTAGGCGACGTCGGCGAAGCCGAGCTCAGCGATCATCTCGGCGCTGGAGCCCACCCCGGTAACCGGCACAGGCCGGGTGTGGGCGACGTCGGCGATCAGCGAGCCGAAGGTGATCACCATCTCCGCTCCGCAGCGCTCTGCCACCTCAACCACGGTGGTGGTGAAGGTCCGCCAGCGGCCGCCCGGCTCGGTGCCGCTGAGCAGCAGCAGATCCCGGGGGGCGCCATCGACCCGGGCGGAGACGATCGTGTTGGTGGGCCATTCGAGGCCCTGGACGTCGCCGTCGATCACTCGCACCGTCGGTCGCGCGGTTTGGAAGTCGAAGAACTCCTCCGGGTCGATCCGCGCGATCACCTCGGTCTCGGCTGAGGCGGCGGCGACGCTCAGGGCCGAGCTGGCTGAGCTGGCGGCGTCGTTCCAGCCGCTGAAGCAGGCGACCAGCACCGGCGAGCGCAGCTCGGGCGGGTCCCTCTCCCAGATCAGTGCGTCGGCCATTCGCCTCCACAGTATCGGCACCGGTGGGAGACCGCAGGGGGACCACTTCGGCGTCCGCCGCCTGCGCCAAGATCAGCATCGTGGAAGCAGCGTCCCAGTACCCCGCCGATCCGCCGATTCCGGCCATCGGAGGATCCACCACCGGTGGGGCCGCGACTCCCGCAGAGCGCGGGATCGCATCCCAGCGCCCCGGTCGGCCGCTGGACGGACGCTACGCAGTGGTCCGCAAGGACCGGCTGACCGCGCGCAACGGCTCCCCGTATCTGGCGGTCGAGCTGCGGGACCGGACCGGGACGATGCCGGCGAGGGTCTTCCGCGAGCCCGACCGGCTCGGAGCGCGGTTCGAGCGCGGCGACGCGATCGAGGTGCGGGGCAAGGTCGAGCGCTTCCGCGGCGAGCTGCAGGCCGAGATCACGGCGTTGCGGCGGCTCGACCCGGGCGCTGTGGACCCCGCCGAGTTCCTGCCATCCGCCTACCGCTCGGTCGAGGAGCTCGAGGGCTTCTTTGAGCACCTGGTCCGCGAGATCCACGACGACGATCTCCGGCGACTGGTGGAGGCGGTCGTCGCCGATCCCGACACCGGCCGCGAACTGCGCCGCGCGCCCTGCACCCGCAGCTCGCACCACGCCTACCTCGGGGGTTTGCTCGAGCACACGGTTTCGCTCGGGACCCTGGTTGGCGAGGTCTGCCAGCTCCATCCCCGCC
>JBPCOO010000275.1:0-7101 GCA_051000155.1 Solirubrobacterales bacterium
CCCCTCGCGCCATCCGGTGAACTCGATCCCGAGCTCGCGCTGAGCCTTGGTCGAATCGGCGCGTGCGCGCCAAGCGAAGAAGTGGAGCTGGTCGCGGGTCAACAGCGGTGGCTTGCCGGTGAGACGGGAGATCGCCTCGCCGCCCGCCGCCAGGGCCCTCGCCACCGGGAAGGGCATCGGCAGGGGCTTGCGACCGTGACCGGCGAGCTCGACGGCATGGCAGAGCATCTCTCGGATCTCGATGTAGCCGTCGGCGGCGATGTAGCGCTCTCCGGGCTTGCCGCGGTCGAGGGCCGCGACGTGGGTGGCAGCCGCGTCATCGGCGAGGACGAGGGTCAGGCCACCGGGAGGAGCGGCCGGAAGCCGCCCTAGGAGGACATCGCGGAACGCGGCGTCCCAGCCTGCCTCGGCCCAGGGCCCCGGTCCGTAGATCCCGGCGGGGTTGACGATCACTACCTCGATGCCCTTCTCGGCTTCCTCCAGCACGAGGCGCTCGGCGAGTTGCTTGGAGCGCTCGTAGGGCGTCCCCTTGGCGTAGTCGGCGACCACGGCCTCGCTCACCGTCCCGCCGGTCTCCGCGTGGAAGACGTCGTAGGTCGAGGTGTGCACAACGCGCCTGGCACCGGCCTCGCGCGCTGCTCGGACAACGTTGCGGGCGCCGGTGGCGTTGACTCGCTCGAACAGAGCCTCATCGGCTACCCACTGCTCAAAGATTCCCATGCAGTTGACCACCGCCCCGACCCCCTCGCAGGCGCGCTCGAGCGTCGCCGGCTCGCGTACGTCGGCCACTGCTCCAGCCACTCCGGCCGGGAGCAGCTCGGTGGCCCGGTCGGGGTCTCGGACCAACGCCACCACCTCCTCGCCGCGGTCGTGCAACTGCCTGGCGACAGCGTTGCCGAGCTTTCCCGTCGCCCCTGTGACCAGCACCTTGATGGGCTCAGCCTATGCTTCCCACCGATGCCTCGCTTCGAGCAAGAACCGGACCCGATCTTCTGGCGGCTGAACGCCTCGCTCGCCTATGACCAGCGCCTTGCTCCCTACGACGTGCGCCAGTCGCGTGCCCACGCCAAAGCGTTGGCCAAGGTCGGAGTGGTTGGCCCCGATGAGCTCGAGGCGCTCTTGGAGGGCCTCGACCGAATCTCCGAGGAGTTGGCGGCGGGGAGCTTCCCGTTCGAGCCCTCCGACGAGGACATCCACATGGCGATCGAGCGCCGGCTGACCGAGATCGTCGGCAGGGTGGGAGGGAAGATCCACACCGGACGCTCCCGCAACGATCAGGTCGCCACCGACCTGGCGATGTTCGTCGCCGACCGCGCCGAGCGCGCCGAGGACCTCGTGGGAAAGGTGCTCGCCCGGCTGCTGGAGATGGCGGCAGAGCACATCGATTGGCGTATGCCCGGCTAAACCCACCTCCAGCGCGCCCAGCCGATCTCCGTGGCCCACCACCTGCTGGCGTGGTTTTGGATGCTTCGGCGGGACCTCGACCGGTTCGCCGCCGCCCGCGCCTCCGCCTCGGTGATGCCGCTCGGCTCCGGCGCCCTCGCCGGGCTCAACTGGGACCTGGACAGGGATCTGGTGGCTGCCGAGCTTGGCTTCAGCTCACCCGCGCCCAACTCGCTCGACGGTGTCGCCAACCGGGACTTCGCGCTCGATTACCTGGCGGCGGCGGCCACCTGCGCCACCCACCTCTCCCGGATCGGCTCGGAGATCGTGATCTGGTCCTCGAGCGAGTTCGGCTTCTGCCGGCCGGCGGAGGAGTTCTCATCAGGCTCCTCGATCATGCCGCAGAAGATGAACCCCGATGCTGCCGAGCTTCTGCGGGCCAAGGCGCCGCGGGTGGTGGCCGCCCTGACCACCCTGCTCGGCGTCCAGCACGGCCTTCCGCTGGCCTACTCCAAGGATCTCCAGGAGGACAAGGAGCCGCTGTTCGACGCGGTCGACACGATCGAGCTGAGCCTGCAGGCGCTCGACGGGATGCTGGCGGGGATCAGCTTCGACCGGGAGCTGATGGCGGCCGCCGCATCCGATGAGATGGCAGCCGCCACTGACGTCGCCGATCTGCTGGTCCGCCGGGGCCTGCCGTTCCGCGAGGCGCACGGCGTCGTCGGCGGCCTCGTCCGCAGCGCGCTCGAACGAGGCATCGAGTTGTCGGAGATTCCCGCGGAGGAGCTCGGCGCGCACTCCGAGCTGCTGGACGAGGAGTACTACGAGGTCTTGGCGGAGGGGTCCTGGCTGGAATCGAAGGTGTCCGCCGGGGGGACCGCTCCAGAGCGGATCTCGGCCCAGCTCGACCGCGCCCGGGACTCCCTCGCCTCCCGGTAGTGAGCGCCGAAGCAAACGGCGGTCGGCTGCCCCGCAGCTTCTACGAGCGGTCCGCCACCGAGGTGGCGCCCGAGTTGGTCGGAGTCGAGGTCAGCGTCGGCCGCGTCGGCGGTCTCATCGTCGAGGCCGAGGCCTACGAGCAGGACGATCCCGCCTGCCATGCCTTCGTCGGGATCACCGATCGCACCAGCGTCCTCTACGGCCCGCCGGGACACGCCTACGTATACCTGTGTTACGGGGTCCACCGGATGCTCAACGTCGTCTGCTCGCCGGAGGGAACGGCGGGCGCGGTGCTGGTGCGCGCGCTGGAGCCGGCCGCCGGGGAGACTGAGATGCGTGCACGGCGCGGTCGTCAGGGAGCTCGGGAGCTCTGCTCGGGGCCAGGGAAGCTTTGCGAGGCACTCGGAATCGAGCTCAATCAGACCGGCGTCGATCTCTGCGGGCGGGACCCTCCGATCAGCATTGGTCCGAGGGCGAGGCGCCCCGAGCTCGAGGCCGGTCCCCGGATCGGCATCAGCCGAGCGGTTTCCTACCCGTGGCGCTGGTGCGAGCGTGGCAGTCCGTGGCTCTCCGCTCCCGCCGGATGAGCAGCGGGCCGATGATCTCTTACCGTCTGTGCGCGTGGCCCTACTCGGCCGGGCCGGCGGCGCCGTCGCCGCCGCTCGCGGGGGGCGCACCGCCACCCCCGCCGGCGGGCGGGGCCGGGGTCGGTGCGGGTTCCGGCGCAGGTGCCTCGGGAGCCGGTTCGGGAGCCTGTTCGGGCTCGGGGGCTACCTCCTCCACCGGGGCGGGCGCGCTGGGCGTGACCGGTGCCGTCGGGGGTGCGACCTCCGATCCGGTTGTGGGATCGGTGAACTCGCCATCGGTGTCGACTTCGGGCGGGTTCTGCTCGAGATAGGCGCTGAAGACCTCATTCCAGATCAGGGCGGGGATCGTGCCGCCGTCGACGGGTGCTCCTCCGAACTCCGTCTCCATCGGTTGCGAGCCCTCCGCGTAGCCGACCCAGACGGCGATCGTGATCTCATCGGAGGCGCCCACGAACCAGGCGTCGACGTTGTTGTCGGTGGTGCCGGTCTTACCAAAGATGTACTCGCTGCCGACCTGGGCGCGGGTGCCGGTGCCCGTCTCGACCACGGTGCGCAGGGCGCCGACGGCGTCCTCGGCGACCTCCTCGTCGATCACCCGTTCCTCGGTCTCCTCGTTCTTGCCGGAGGCTCCGAGGTCGTCCTCCAGCAGCTCCCCCTTGGCGGTCTCCACCTTCTCGAGGCCCACCGGGCCGCTGCCGTTGCCGCGACTCCCGAGGGTCCCGCTCACCTTTTCGCCCCGATTGGCGAGGGTGGTGTAGGCGTAGGCCATCTCCAGGGGGGTGACACCCCGCTTGAGCCCGCCGAGGATCATCGCCGGATTGCGGCCGAGGCGAGACTCGATCCCCATCTTCTCGGCGGTCGCGGCGATGTCGTCGGTGCCGGCCTCGAGGCCGACCTGCGCGTAGATCGAGTTGTCGGAGTAGGTGGTGCCGTTGAGCAGCGTGGTCGTCCCCAGGTAGCTGTCCTCGTAGTTACTGACCTCGAAGACCTCGGTCGAAGTCTTCTTCTTGCCGCCCTTGGTCTTGGAGGTGTTCTCGAAGGGGAGGTCGATCGGCTGGGAGGTAACGACATCGTCGAGGCTCCTGCCCTCCGATAGGGCCGTCACCAGGGTGAACGGCTTGAACGAGGAGCCGGGCTGGCGACGGCCGTTGGTGGCAAGGTTGAACGAACTCTTCTGGAAGTCGTCGCCGCCAACCATCGCCAGCACCTCGCCGCTCGAGTTGTCGATCGCGACCACCGCCGCCGTCGGTCCCAGCCCGTCGAGGCGACCGGCGACGGCGGTCTCGGCCGCCTCCTGAAGATCCATGTCGATCGTCGACTTGATCTGCAGGCCGCCGCCGAAGGTCTGTCCGGCCCCGTAGCGATCGACCACCTGCTGGCGGACCCAGTCGGTGAAGTAAGGGGCGTCGGAGGGCTCCTGGGGCGGTTCGATCCGCGACGGGGCGGGGATCGCGAAGTCCTTCAGCTCCTGAAACTCCTCATCCGGCAGCTCGAGCTTGCCCAGCTCGCGCATCTTCTCCAGCACCAGGTTGCGGCGTTCCCTGGCCGCATCGGGGTCGTTGCGGGGCGAGAACATATCGGGGGAGGAGACGACCCCGGCCAGCATCGCCGCCTCCTCGACCGTGAGCTGGGAGGCGCAGCGGTTGCCCTCCTCGCCGCAGCCGGGGTGGTTGTCGCCGAAGAAGGTCCTGGCCGCCGCCTCGACCCCATAGGCGCCCTCGCCGAAGTAGATGTTGTTGAGGTAGTTGGTGAGGATCTTGTCCTTCGACCACTTACGCTCGATCTGGTAGGCGAGCGCGGATTCGCGCAGCTTCTGCAGGACCGTACGGCTCTGCTGCGCCTCGAGCGCGTTCTTGACGAACTGCTGGGTGATCGTCGAGCCGCCCTGGACCGCGCTTCCGGAGGCGATGTCCTCCTTCAGGGCCCGTCCGACCCCCATGAAATCGATGCCCCGATGCTCATAGAAGCGCTCGTCCTCGATCGAGACGATCGCGTCCTTCATCAAAGGAGAGATCTCTTCGGAGCGGAGCAGGATTCGGCGCTCGTTGCCGGTCAGGGTCGCGACCTGCTCCCCGTCGCGGTCGAGGACGACGGAGTTCTTCGCCCGGTCGTACTGGGCGCGCGACTCGAGGTCGGGAAGGTCTTGGGCCACCGCCATCATCACCCCGAAGACCCAGCTCACCGTGGCCAGAAGCGAGAGTCCGGCGATGACGAAGGCAAAGCGCAGCTTCTTCATCCTCGGCTTTCCCTGCTTGTGCTCGAGTCGATACTCGCGGGCGCGGGCCCACCGCTGGCGGGCCGTGAGCTTAGGGGTGTCGCTATCGGAAGGCATGGGGAACTCGGGGTCCGGGCGGAGGGCGCACCCGGTCCGTGGGTCGCGACCGAGCGGTCCGAACGGATACGCTTGGGCGCGCCTCCTCGATCCCTCTGGCCGGAATGGTGAGTCTAGCATTAGCCGTATGTCGGATTTTCGTGAGCAAGCGGATCGGCTCCAGATCGGAGCGGTCGACGTTCTGCCGGCCGGATCGCTGGTCGAGCGGCTACGGGAGGGTCGTCCGCTTCGGGTCAAGCTCGGGATCGACCCGACCGCGCCCGACATCCACCTCGGTCACGTCGTAGTCCTCGAGAAGCTGCGTCAGTTTCAGGCGGCGGGCCACACGGCGGTGCTGATCATCGGCGACTACACGGCCAGGGTCGGCGATCCGAGTGGACGCTCCTCGCTGCGCCCGAATCTGGATGCCGGCGAGATCGACGCCAACGCCCGCACCTTCACCGAGCAGGCGTTCAAGGTGCTCGATTCGGGCGCGACCGAGGTGAGATACAACAGCGAGTGGCTGGAGATGCCGAGTGGGGAGCTGTTCGGCATCGCCAAGCGCTTCACCGTCGCCCGTCTGCTGGAGCGCGACGACTTCCAAAAGCGGATGGCGGCGGCCCAGCCGATCTCCGCTCTGGAGATGCTCTACCCGATCCTCCAGGGCTATGACTCGGTCGCGGTCGAAGCGGATCTGGAGCTGGGCGCGACCGAGCAGCGCTTCAACCTGCTGTTCGCCCGTGACGTCCAGGAGGCCTACGGCAAGGAGCCGCAGTCAGTGATGACGCTGCCAATCCTGCCCGGAACCGAGGGGGTGCGGAAGATGAGCAAGTCGCTTGACAACTACGTCGGGGTGACCGAGGCCCCCGCGGAGATCTTCGGCAAGCTGATGAGCGTCCCCGACGCGGCGCTGCCGGTGTATTGGACGCTGCTACTGGGACAGGAGCTGGATCGGGCCAGGCATCCGGTCGAGGCCAAGCGCGAGTTGGCGCGGCGGATCTGTGACCGGTTTGCCGGGGAGGGCTCCGGAGCCGAGGCCGAGCGGCGCTTCGACGAGGTCCATGTCAAGGGAGCGATCCCTGACGACGTTCGGGTCTTTCAGGTTCAGCAATCCCCAGACGAGGAGATACACCTCCCGGTTCTTCTCAGCGGACTGTTCGAGATCAGCACCAGCGAAGCACGACGCCTGCTCAAGCAGGGGGCTGTGAAATTGGACGGGGAGACGGTTGACCCTACGACCATCGACCTCCCCGGCAACGAGCTCTCAGGCCGCGTGATTCAGGCCGGCAAGCGAAAGTTCGCCCGCCTCGCGTTCACCGGCGGCGCCACCTGAGCCGCGCCGCGGGAAGTCGTCTTCGGCGCGCCGGCCGGACCAATCTCGGAGACCCGGAAGTATCGCTCGACATTCCGCCTCCCGTTCCCTATACTCCCGCGCCGCCTTACGAGGCGGTCTGGCCCGAGCCCCGGGAAGCACCTGGGGGTTGGGGTCGGAGCGGTCTTTGAAAACTGAGCAGCGCATGCATCTCGGACAGCAATGTCCGAGTGCATTGAAGTCTGCCCGATCCCTCCGCCAGCGGTGGGATCGGGAACACATCCCCTTCAGTTCACGCTGGAGGGGCCAAGTAATGAACAAATGACCGTCATGTCGGTCGTCCGCATGTGTAAGCGGCGGCCATCAGGTCAAAAAGCCAGACATGACAACTCTCAAGTAAGACAGAGGACCACCGTTCCTTGACCGGAGCGATGGATTGAAACCCTCGAGTCACTTTTTACGGAGAGTTTGATCCTGGCTCAGGACGAACGCTGGCGGTGTGCTTAACACATGCAAGTGGAGCGACGAACCAGGGCTTGCCCTGGGGCAGAGCCGCGAACGGGTGAGTA
>JBPCOO010000299.1:0-4186 GCA_051000155.1 Solirubrobacterales bacterium
CGCGCTCTATCTGGCTGCGGAAGATCGGGACGACGCTGCCGGAAGAGCCGAGCACGTTGCCGAAGCGGACGCTGGTGAAGCGGGACTCGGGATGGCGGGCGGCGGCGGTCTGGACCACCAGCTCGGCCAGCGCCTTGGAGGCTCCCATCACCGTTTTCGGGTTGACCGCCTTATCGGTGGAGATGAGGACGAAGCGCTCGGCGCCCGCGGTCGCCGCGGTCTCAGCGGTGACCCTGGTGGAGATCGCGTTGTTGCGGACCGCCTCCAGTGGGTTCGCCTCCATCAGCGGGACGTGTTTGTAGGCGGCGGCGTGGAAGACGACCTCGGGTTTGAAGCGGCCCATCACCTCGAGCATCCGGTCGGCCTCCTTGCAGTCGGCGAGCACCGACTCGACATTGGAGAAGTGCCATTCGCCAACCAGCTCCCGGTCGATCTCGAACAGGTTGTCCTCGGCGTGGTCCAGAAGAATCAGCAGGCGTGGCCGGACCCGGGCGATCTGTCGGCAGAGCTCGGACCCGATCGAGCCGCCGGCACCGGTAACCATCACCACCCTGTCGCGCAGATAGCCCCCGACCCGGTCCAGCTCCATCACGATCGGATCGCGCCCGAGGACGTCCTCGACCTTGACCTCGCGCATCTGCTTGGTGAGCTGGACTCCACCTCGCAGCAGCTCGAACACGGTCGGCAGAGTGCGGATGTGGATCTCCCGCCGGCGGCAGGCGGATACGACCCGGGCGCGGAGTGCTCCGGGCGCGGAGGGGATCGCGATGATCACCTCATCGGGCGAGAGCCGGTCGAGGATAGATCCCATCTCGGCGGTCGATCCGAGCACCTTGAGTCCACCGACGGGCCGGGTGCCGGCCTTGGCCGGGTCGTCGTCGATGAAGCCGACCGGGCGCCCCAGGCTCGGATTGAGCATCAGCTCGCGGACGACCATCTGTCCGCCGGAGCCCGCGCCGACGACCAGCACGTCGCCGCCGGCGTGGCCGCGGCGACGGCGCATCTGCAACTCGTGATGGGTGAAGCGGACAGCGCCGCGGGCCCCGACCAGAAGCCCGACGGTGAGGAGGAAGTCGAGAATCAGGACCGAGCGCGGGAGGCTCTGGGGGAAGGGCTTCGCCAGGACGTAGATGGCCAGCATCACCGCCGAGGCGACCGCGGCTGCGCGCAGGATCGGCCAGACGTCGCCGAAGGCGAAGTGGCGCCACCACTTCTGGTGGAGGCCGGCGACGGTGAAGAACAGGGCCTTACCTACCGCGACCACCGCGACCGAGGCGGCGACCATGGTTTCGTAGCGGTCGGGGATGCCCCCGGAGGTGTCGAGGAAGCGCAGCTTGAACGCGAGATAGAAGGCGAGCGCCGCCAGCAGGGCGTCCGCGGCGATCTGCAGGGCCCGGTAGCGGATCGCCGGGGTACGCAAGCGGTCCATAGGGGAAGGGTAGAGTGCCTCGCAACCCCGTGAGCACCATAAACCCCGAACTTGCCGCCGGCCATGCAGCGGTGCTCGGTGCGATCCAGGGTCCGGCTGAGCTGCTACCGGTGTCCAGCTCCGCGCACCTCCGGATTCTGCCGTGGTTGGCCGGCTGGGAGCACGAGAGGCTCGACCCCTCCGACCGCAAGGCGTTCGAGATTGCCGTCCACGCGGGCGGCGGGGCGGCGCTGCTGATCGGCCAGCGCGAGTTGATCGCCGGCGAGCTGCGCGAGCTGGACGCGCGACGGATGGCGGTCGTCGCCCTCAGCTTCGCGGTGCCGGCCTGGGCGGGGCTGCGCTTCGAGCGGACGATTGAGGAGCGGTTGGGTAGCCCCCGGGCGATGGCGGCGGGGCTGATCGCAGGGTCGGTAGCGATGGTGCTGGCCGATCGCCGGCCGCAAGAGCGCGGCCGCGGGGAAGCGGGCCCGCTCGACGGCCTGGCGCTTGGTTGCGCCCAGGCAGCAGCGCTTGCTCCGGGCGTCTCCCGCAACGGCGCCACCCTGGCGGCGGCGCGGGCGCGGCGGTTCAGCCGCGAGCAAGCGAACCTGCTCTCGCGAACGGTGGCGTTGCCGGTGATCGCGGGCGCAGCACTGCTCAAGGGACGACGGCTCGCGAGCGATGGGACCGGGGCCGGCTATCGCCGCTCGACCGCGATCGGGACCGCCGTCGCCTTCGCCTCCACCCTCGCCTCCCAGGGGCTGATCCGTCTGGTCGAACGCGACCGCGCGCTCTGGCCCTACGCGGCCTACCGGGTGGGGTTGGCGGCCTGGATCCTGCGGCGGAGCCGGGGCTGAGAGGGAGGGTCTCGATCAGCGCAAAGTCACCGCCGGGCGCGCTCTGAGGACTGCCGATAACCGCAGCGCGGATCCCTACTCCGAATCAGCCTGCCGATCATGGGTAGGCCAGAGGGCAGCCGACTGCGCCCTTTTGGCGCGGCTTGGTCGCGCCCCCGCCCACCGTCCAGCCCTCGGTTCGGGTTGAATCCACATGCATGGGTGAGCAAAGCGCATACACCGCGGCCGGGGTGAGCCAGGCCGATGCCGACTCGGCGGTAGCGGCGCTGATGCGCTCGCTGGGCAGGATCGACACCGGCAAGCCCTCGCGGGTGGTGCCACTGCCGGGCCACTACGCGAGCGTGCTGCGCCTCGACGAGGAGCGCGGGATCGCCTTCGGCGCCGACGGCGTCGGCACCAAGATGGTCCTGGCCGAGCGGATGGAGAGATTCGGCACGGTCGGAATCGACTGCATCGCGATGTGCGTCAACGACCTCATCTGCGTCGGTGCCGAACCGATCGCGATGGTCGACACCATCCTCTGCCGCGACGCGGATCCCGACGTCATCGGCCAGATCGGGGAGGGCTTGCGGCGGGGGGCGGAGCTTTCGGGAATCGAGATCCCCGGAGGGGAGATCGCCCAGGTCGGCGACGTCGTCGGTGGCTGGGAGCTCTCGGGAGCGGCGATCGGCCTGGTAGATCTCGACCGGATTGTCGACGGCTCCGCGATCACCCCCGGAGACGCCTTGATCGGCCTGCCCTCCTCCGGTCTCCACTCCAACGGCTACACCCTTGCCCGCAAGGCGCTGGCCGAGATCCCGCTCGCAGACGAGCGGTTGGGACGCCCACTCGGCGATGCCCTGCTCGAGCCGACGACCATCTACGTCGGCGCCGTGCGGGAGCTGCTGGCTTCCGGGCTAGAGGTCCACGGGCTCGCCCACATCACCGGTGACGGGCTCAACAACCTGCTGCGGCTCTCGACCGACGTCGGCTACGAGCTGACCGACCCGCTCGAGGTCCCGCCCGTGTTCGGGTTGATCGCGGAAGAAGGTGGCGTCAGCGAGCAGGAGATGTACGAGGTCTTCAACATGGGCCTCGGCTTCGTCTGCGTGGTCGCGGAGGCGGAGGCCGAGGCGGCGGTGGAGCTGCTCGGGGGCCGGCATCCGGGGGCGCGGAGGATCGGCGAGGTCACCGGCGATTCCGGGGCGGTCATCAGAGCGGCGTGAACAAGCGCTGGGCGACTCGAAGGCTGCCGACCGACTGCCCACGGAGCGGCGATGATGGGTAGGGAGAGTTCGTAACCTGGTTCCCCTCCGATGATCGACACCCTCCTCTCCAATCGCTACCGCCTCGTCTCCAAGCTTGGCTCGGGTGGCATGTCCACGGTCTACCTGGCGACCGACGAGACGCTCGGGCGCAAGGTGGCGGTCAAGGTGATGCACCGGGAGATCTCCGATCAGGCCGACCAGCTCGAGCGCTTCCGCCGCGAGGCGCGGGCGGTCGCCCAGCTCTCCCATCCCAACCTGGTCGGGGTGATCGACGCCGGCGAGGACGGCGGCCACCCCTACATCGTGTTCGAGTACGTCCCCGGGGAGACGCTGAAGAAGCGGATCGACTCCGAGGGCCGGCTCGGGTTGGACGAGGCCGCCGCCTACGCGATCGAGATCGGCCGCGGGCTCAACGCCGCCCACCAGGCCAAGCTGATCCACCGGGACGTGAAGCCGCAGAACGTCCTCATCGACGCCGATGGCCGCGCCAAGATCACCGACTTCGGCATCGCCCGCTCGCTCGAGGTCCACGGGCTCGCCCACATCCCCGGCGACGGGCTCAACACCCTGCCACAGCTCTCGACCGACGTCGGCTACGAACTGACCGACCCGCTAGAGATACTGCCCGTGTCCGGGTTGATCGCGGAGGGATGAGGCGTAAGCGAGAAGGGGGT
>JBPCOO010000206.1:0-4824 GCA_051000155.1 Solirubrobacterales bacterium
GCTCACGGCGTTGTGGTCAACGCCCCCAATCCCCGGACGATCAGGCTGTTGCCGCCCCTGACGATCTCGGAGGGCGAGCTTCTCGACGGTGTCGCCCGCTTGAGCGCCGCGCTCGATGCCGTCGGCACGGATAAATAGACTCCGGCGCCATGGATGAGGAGCCGACCAGACGAATGCCCTCGGAGGACGGCGGGGGAGGGGCCGGCGGCTCGCGCGGCCCCGGCGGCTCGGGGTCCTCGGGCTCCGGCGGACGGGGCGGCTCCGGGCCCGGGTTCGATCCGACCGGCGGCTGGGATGCTCGCCGCTGGGCGATGATCATCGCCGGTGCGATCGCGATCGGGCTGATCATCGCCTTGGTCGCCCTGGCGGCCTCAGGGGACGAGTCCAAGCCGAAGACCGACCGGAGCACGACCGAGTCGACGGCGACCACTACCACGACCCAACCGACCTCCACCACCGAGCCTTCGACCACGCAGCAGACCACCGAGACCTCAACCGGGACCTCGACCGAAACGAACCCGACGACCGAGACGACGACCGCCGGTGGGGGCTCCGGCGGGATCGGGCCGTAAGACCGGCGGCGCACCGACCGGTACGCTGCTGATCAATCTCCAGCCTCGATCCCCGCGCGGCTTGGAACCGTTCGCGATCAAATCCTCCGGCTCGGCGTTCGACGTTGATCGCCATCGATGAGCTGAGCCGGGCCGAGATCGACTCCTGGCGGCGTCGGAGTTCGCCAGGAGCTCCGCCGCGAGCAGATGGTTCTGCCACGCTTGCGGTTGGCGGTCGATTGCGGTCTCGAGCGCTTCCAGCGCGCGTATCGGCTGGCCCGCTTCCGTGCTGAGCTCCGCTTAGACGAACAGCGGGCGGTCGCTAAGCGGATCGAGCCAGCTCGACGCCAAGCGCCGCGATCCAACGCCCGCTGGTTGGGCTTACGAGGGCTCTGAGCGTGGTGGCGCCGGGGACGGCGGCGGCGCCAAGCAGGTAGAGAACGATCCCGAAGATCAATGGATAGCTCCAGAGCAGGTCGAAGGTTCCGTGGACCCCCGCGTAGGCAAGAGCTCCAAGCGAAAGCGCGGACAGGCTCGAGGCCTCGGGTCCGAGCGGATGGCTGCGGACCGCGCCGAGGGCCGCTGAGCCGAGGGCAACCGCCAGCAGGGCCAGCCCGGCGATTCCGAGCTCGCTACCAAGCTCGAGTGGGAGGCTGTGGGGAGATCCTCCGAGCTGATCGGCGTCACGTTCCCGCGCGTACAGCGTCGGAAAGCTGCCCCCCTCCGCCGATCAGTTTGTTCCGTTCGAAGCCGAGCAGGCCGACGCGCCAATAGCCGGAGCGGGTCGAGCCCCACTCGACTCGAGGTCGCTGGCGATCAGGCCGGGATCGTCCCTCTTCAACGAGTGCCCCTCCTCGTGGCCGATCGAGCCGGCGAAATGGCTCAGCGTTCGGACCGTCTCGAGCGTCGCCAGATCGCGAGCGGGGGTCCAGGCCAGCGACGCGAGCGTTCCACGCTGCCAACCCCGTCAGCGCCGCAGGCGCGACCAGGTGCGGTCCTCGCGCGGTCAGCTTGAGCGGCATCCGGCTCGCCAGTACCGCCAGGGCAAGGACGAGGGCAATCGAGCCTCCCAGCAGCGTCGAGGGCGCCAGCCCGCCGTCGGTCAGGGCCCACCAGATCCATATCACGGTCACTCCGGTTGTCAGGGCCGGGAGCGCGATCCCCGTCGACCGGGCTCGGGAGGGGGCCGCTTTCGCGGCGGATCCTTCTCTGACTACGGCGCGCGCTGACACCGCGGCATATTCGCCGATACCTGGGTCGCGTGCCGCCGACCGTGCGGGGTATTGTCAGGGCCGGTGAGCAGCTCGACTTTCAAGCGATCGCTGGTAACGGGGGGAGCCGGATTCATCGGCTCCCACCTGGTGGACGCCCTGGTCCAGCGAGGCGATCGGGTCGAGGTGATCGACGATCTCAGCACCGGCCGCCATCAGAACCTCGATGGGACCATCGAGCGCGGCGCCGTTCTGCACGAGGTCGACCTGCGTGACGCCGATCGGGTCGCCGAGATCGTGACCGAGCTCGAGCCTCAGCAGATCTTCCATCTCGCCGCCCAGGCGGACGTCCGCAAAGCGGTGGCGGATCCTGACCTCGATGCGGAGGTCAACGTGGTTGGCACGATCAACCTGCTCGAGGCGGCTCGCGCGGTCGGCGCCCCGGGCGTCGTCTACGCCGCCACCGGGGGCGCCGTCTACGGCGAGGGCGCCGACAAGTCGCTTCCGCTGTCCGAGTCGACGCCGGCAGCTCCTGAGACTCCCTACGGGGCAAGCAAGCTGGCCGGTGAGGTCTACGTGGGCCTCTACCGCCGCCTCCATCGGGTTCCAGGGGTGGCGCTTCGCTTCGCCAACGTCTACGGCCCTCGGCAGGACCCACACGGCGAGGCGGGAGTGGTGGCCATCTTCTGCGGTCTGATCCTCGAGGGTGAGAGGCCTCGGATCTTCGGCGACGGCAAACAGACCCGTGACTTCGTCTACGTCGCCGACGTGGTCGAAGCCATCTTGGCGGCTGCAGCCACTCTCGCCGAACGCGGCACCGGGTTCGAGGGGCCGATCAACATCGGCACCGGAATCGAGTCGAGCGTGCTTGACCTGGTCGAGGTGCTTGAGGCGGCATCGGGATCCGAGGTCGAGGTCACTCACGAGCCTGCTCGCACGGGTGAGGTCAACCGCATCTCGATCGACCCCTCCAGAGCCGCGGATGAGCTCGGATGGGAACCCCGCACCAGCCTAGAGCGCGGGCTCGCCGAGACCTTCGAATGGATCCGGACCGAGCGGAAGCGGGGCGGGGAGACCTCCAGCGAGGTCGCCGCGGACCCCCCGGACCGGACCGTCGAGGCGGCCGATGCCTCCGAGTTCTCCCAAGCGCTAGCCCAGCATCTGGACTGCGGGGGCTCGTTGGAGCTGATTGATGGCGAGGAGCCGGGTACCACCGGACTGCGGTGCGGTGGATGCGGCGCGGCGGTCCTTCACCGCGAAGAGGCCTTGGACCTGGACAAGCTGCAGCCGCCCGTCGGCGCCTCCGCGACGGCGCTGATGCCGGAGAGCCTCGCGAGGCGCCTGGCAGCAAAGGACAGCGAAGACGCCGAGGCGAAAGCGCTTGCCAGCTCGATCACCCGTTCAGGCCCCGATCTCCACGAGGAGACCGGTGATCGGACCCGCCGACTTGAAGGTCCCGATGCCGGTAAGGGCCGACGTGGCCGCGGGCGTCGTGGTGGCGTCCGCGCGAGCAAGCCCGGTCCGCCGTCGGTCCCCCGTCGATTCGCCGAACGATTCGAACGCACCTCCTTCCCCTTCGGGCTGCCGGCCTTCCTTCTCGTGGCCGTCGCGGTCGCCCTCGTGCTTGTCTTGGTAGTTGTCAATGGCGGCTCCGATCCCGTTTCGATCCCTCTGGAGCGAACTCAGACCGTCGGACCGATCACCGCCGAGGTTCCTCCGGCCTGGAGCGTCGACCGCCCCCCTTCAGGTCCGATCGACGCCCAGTTCGTGAGCGAGGACGGCGCAGCCTCGGTGTCGGTAGTGGTCGACGAGGGGTCAGCGAGCGTTGAGGAACTGACCGCCGCCGCGGGGGAGTTACTGGGGTTGCTGGTCGACCTGACCGACAACGTGGTGATCGAGAGCGAGCGCATCGGCAACCGGCGGGCTACCGTGATCGCTTCCTATGACGACGGCACCTTCGAGGCTACCGTCAAGCGCAATGAGGATCTCGGCCTGATCTCGATCGCCAACCTGGCCGCGGCGGCGCCACCGGAGGTGCAGGCGCGGGCGCTGGAGCTCAGCCAGGGCGTCAGCGCGGCACCGTAGAGACCGTCAGCCTCAGGCGCGGTCGGCGGGCTCGACCCGCTCGAGCTCGGCAAAGACCGCGTAGCGCTGTGCGGCGCTGTAGAGCGGGTGGCAGGCCGTCAGCACCAGTCGCTCGCTGCCGGTGTCGCGCACGATCTGGGTCGCGGTGGGCTCGACGATGCGGGTCTTGGTGACACGGTAGACCAGGGTGCCGTAGGGCATCTCGACCGAGATCCGATCGTCCTCGGAGATCTTGTTGATCTTGCGGAAGGGCGCCCCGTAGGTGGTCCGGTGGCCGGCGATTCCGACCGTGCGGCCGCGGCCGGGAAAGCTCGTGTCGGGATAGCGGCCGGGGCCCTTTCGGAGGCTTTCGGTGTCGGTCCCCTCGACTACCGCCCAATCGATGCCCGCCGAGGGAATCTTGATCTTGCCTATCGGCTTGCCCTGGCGCGCCTCGAGGCGGGGACCGAACCGCTTCGCGAGTCGACCGACTCGTTCGAGCGGATCGGGACCGCCGGGGGCCGAAACCACGACGGGCTGCTCGCCGAGGAGGCTCTCCTGAAGGCGCTCCAGTTCCCCATCGGCCCCCCGCTGCTGCAAGCTGCTGTAGACCGCGGAGACCGGCTCCTTCCAAGCCAGCGTCGCGGCCGCGTCGGCGAGGATCACCAAACCGGTGGTGATCAGCGCCACCGAGAGGATGCGAGCCGCTCGAGCCATGCGCTTCATGATGGCGAACTTCGCCCCCGGGCTCGCCATGTCAGACTGCGCGACCGTGAGCGAGCCCCACATCTACACCCCGATCGCCACCTACGAAGCCGATCCCGACTCGGTCGCACGGGTGCTGCTGCTGTATTCGGGAGGCCTCGACACCAGCGTCATGGTCCACTGGATCCAGCAGCGCTACAGCGCTGAGGTGGTCACCCTCACCGTCAACCTGGGGCAGCCCACCGACGACTACGAGGTGATCGTCGGCAAGGCCCGCGACCTCGGCGCGGTCG
>JBPCOO010000111.1:0-2521 GCA_051000155.1 Solirubrobacterales bacterium
CCCCTGCGGTCGGAGAGCGGCGGAGCACGTCGTCACCTGATCGCAGTGGAGGATGCTTGGCGGAGCGGTTCAGAGCGCTGACCGACATCGAGCTCGATGGGCTCGACGACGCCGCCCTGCTCTCCCACCTGGTTCGCGCCCGCGAGGTTGAGGCGCTCGAGCAGGCCACCCTCGCCCTCCACGTCTTCGTCTTCCGCCTCGAGCCCCTGATCGCCGCGCGGGTCTCCGGCAAGGTCCCTCCCAGCGAGGTCGAGCTGGTGGTCGGGGCGGTCTTCGACTCGATCCTCGAGCAGTCGTTCAGCTCCGAGCGCGCTCCCTGGGACGGACGTAGCGAGGCCTCGCTGCGGGCCTGGGTGCGGACGATCACCCAGCGCCGGATCGCCGACTCGCTGCGGAGCCCCCGCCCCCGGCTCGACTCGCTGCCGGAAGAGCACCGCGGGGACTCCGATTCCTGGTCCGAGGACGTGGCGGTGGAACTCGATCCCGCCGGTGAGATCGAGGTGATTGACGCGGTCGAGCGCTGTCTCGCCGAGCTCTCCGACGCCCACGCCGAGGTGGTGTGGCTGGCGGTGTTCGAGGATCTGCCGACCAAGGAGGTCGCCGAGCGGGTAGGCGCGAACCCGGCCGGCCCCGATAGCGCGTCGATGAGCCCGGCCAACGTCGACAAGATCAAGTCCCGCTTCCGAGCCCGCCTGCGCGAGCTGCTCGCCGAGGGGGATGATTGAGGTCCCGATGAGCGAGATCGACCGACTGCTCCAGGCCTTCATCCGCGGCTACACCCAGCGCGGGGAAGCCGACGCGCGCCTATATCTGGAAGGGCTCTCGGGCGCCGACCGCCGCGAGCTTGCGGCCCTGATCGACGGCTACCTCGAGCGCGCCCCCGGCCGCCCTTGGGACCCCGACGCCTTCCGCAGCTCACGACGGGCAGCGCCGCTCGCCGCGCGGCTCGCGAGGGTCCACCTGGAGGGGGCGGAGGGACCGACGTCCCTGCGCGAGCTGCGGGCCCGGGCCAAGCGCACCCGGGCGGACCTCGCCTCCCGCCTCGCCGCCGCGCTCGGCCTCGAGGGGGGTGAGGAGCGCGTCGCCTACCACTACCACCGCATGGAGAGCGGGATTATGGGCGCGGAGGAGGTCTCCGGCCCGGTGCTGGAGAGCCTCGCCGACCTGCTCGCGACGAGCCGGGAGACGGTCCGGAGGGCGCTCGCCCGGTCGGAGGGGCAGGCCTCACCCGAGATCGGCTCGCCCGCGATGGCCCGCACCACGCATCCCGGAGCGGACCTCGACGTCCCCGATCTCGGCGACGCCGGCACTGATCTCAGCTCGGCGCCGGAGCTCAGCCACGAGCGCGTCGACGAGGTCTTCCTGCGTCGAGAGGGTCCCTGAGGGTGTGGTTGCCCGGTTCCGCGCGTCTCCCACTGAGGTAGGTGGGCTTTCCCGCACGGGGGGGCCGATCGGGTGGTCAGATCACGGGACTTTCTTGCGACCTACTGACATGCTCCCCCGGAGACGAGCCGACCTCTCGCCCAGTGGAGCGGACCGCCGGCGAGGGCGAGCCGTCGACGCCCGCGCGCTCCTCCGCTTCGCTCGCAGTAGCGGCGATCGGGAGCTGGAACGAGTGCTGTTGCACCGCCTCCGCCCACCACGCCTGATGCTTTCCCGAAGGCTCTGCCGCGACCACGGGCTGCCCCAGTTCCCCACCCCCCGCCGCGGCTAGGATCGGGATCGATGAGCGGCGCAGCGAGAGAGGCGGGCGGAGGGCTCGACCGCGAGTGGATCGAGGCGCGGGCCGACGCCGTTTTGCGGGCGCTGCCGGAAGGGGTCTGGGACGGACGCTCGCTCCCGGTACCGATCGAGGCGATCGTCGCCGAGCACTTCGGCCTCCACGTGCGCGAGGTCACCGATCTCACCGCGGCGCCGGGGTGTCCCCCGCTGGGAGAGGGCCAGGCGCTCTCGGCGCTGCTGCTGCCGTCCGAACGCGAGATCTGGGTGAGCGCGGCCGAGGCACGGGCTTGGCCGAGGCGGCGCCGCTTCTCGATCGCCCACGAGGTCGGTCACTGGCTGCTCCATCGCGACGGCCAGCAGTCGCTCTTCTGCCGGCGGGCCTCGATCGACGAGGGGGCCGACCCGGGGCGAGCGGACGCCGATGCACGACCCGAGCTTCCGCTGATCGAGCGCGAGGCCCACGCCTTCGCCTCGGCGCTACTGATGCCCGGCGATCTCCTTCGCCATCACTACAAGGCGGTCGACCGCGACTTCCATCGCCTCTGCGAGATCTTCGATTCCTCGATGTCGGCGATGGGGCGGCGGCTCCACGCCGCCGTCCCGCGGAGCCGGTGAGGTGTCCGCCCTCCCCCACCTCTCCCCCAGCGGCCTCTACAACCTGATGCGACCGACCCGCTGCGACCTGCGGGAGTGGCTCCGCAGCCACGACTACGCCGAGGCGCCGCCCGATGTCTTCGGCGAGTTCCTGATGGATGCGGGGCTGGCGCACGAGGCTCGCCACCTCCAGCGCTTCCCGGGT
>JBPCOO010000211.1:0-6686 GCA_051000155.1 Solirubrobacterales bacterium
GCCTCGGCATCCCGCTTGGGGTTGGTTGCGATCGTCATCGCGGAGTCGTAGCTGGTGGCCTCGGAGGCAAACCAAGCGGTGACCCGCTTGTCGCGTCTCCCGAAGTCGGGGAAGACGAAGCCGCCGAAGGGATCCTTGCGACCCCTCACCGTGCGCCTCTCCTCGGGCACGGTCGAGAAGCTGTGGACGGAGAACGAGTCCGTGCGGGTGTGGAGCTCGAGCTTCTCGGGGAGGAAGTCGAGCCGCCAATCGGGGCCGAACTGGAGGTAGCGGCGGTAGGAGTGCGGCGTCTCGGAGCGGACTCGGTCGGCGACGATCAGGGCGAACCCCGGCCGGTAGATCAAGGTCCGGCTGTGCTCCACGCCCTGGCGCGCCAGCAGCGGGTTGCGCCCCTCGATCGCGAACCAACCGTCCCCTCCGCCGCTGGCGGTGATGCCGCTGCCGTAGGCGCTTGCGGCGTCGCGGGGGAAGTCGGCGCCGTCGACGGTGAGCACGTTGTGGGCGGGGGCGGAGACCGCGAACTCGTACGCCTTGGTCGGATCCTTGGTCGGCAGGCCGGTATCCGAGATCAGCCGGCTCCCCTTCTCGAACAGGTCGAAGGAGAGCTCATCGGAGTGCTTGTGGGTGGGACCGTGAAAGTTGGCGAGGAAGGAGAGGTACTCCTTCTTCTTGCGGACGAAGCCGAGGCCGCTCTCGGGCAGAACGCGCAGTCCCCGCTGCTTTCCGGCGGCCTTGCGCGACTCGCCGTTGGCGCGGTCCTGGTATGAGTTCCCGGCCTGGAGCCAGCGCTTGTCGGGCTCAACCAGCCAGGCGGCGGTGTCCTTCATGTTCGCCAGGAGTTGCTCAAGGGCCGGCCTTTGCCGCCGCTCGAACTCCAGGAAGCGCTCGATCACCCCGATGGTGAGGAACTGGTAGGTGGTGCTGTGCTCGAGCCAGAAGCCCTCCTCGAAGTTGGTCAGCTCGTTCACCGTTCCCAGAAACCGGCGCGTGGCCTGCTTGCGCCGTTTGTTGGCACCCGGCAAAAAGCGCATCTGCTTGCCGGCGAGGATCAGCCCCATGTCGACGAACAGGCCACGGTTGGTGACGGGATAGTTCTCCTGCGGCGCGAGGAAGTCCGAGTGGGTGTCGACCGAGCCCAGCAGCTTGCGGCTGAGGCGCTTGTTGCCGAGCATCCCCTCGCACTTGGCGGCGCGGGTGACGTAGGCGATGTAGGCAATCCGGTCGCCGGCGACCTTGTCGAACCAGGTGCGGTCGGTCGAGGGGCGCTCGCGCGGATTCGACTTGACCCAATCGACGACGATTCGCTTGGCGCGGCGCAGCGCCTGGTGATCGCCGTTGGTGCGGTAGGCATAAAGCAGCGTGTCCAGCCAGCGAAGGTCGTGAAGGCGGGCGCGGAAGGAGGCCGAGCCGACGGGATCGAAGGTCCAGTTGAAGTCGCGTGTGATCTTGACATCCTCGCCGGCAATCCGGAAGACCCCGCGCTTGGCCTTTTGAATCTCCTCGGGATCGGCGCTGCGGGCGACGCGCACCTGATATGCGGGCGGGCAGTTGGCCTTGCGGAGCTTTTTGACCGAGCTCTTGGGGACCTTGGCATCGACCGTGGGAGCAGCCGTGAGCGCCCATGTCAGCGTGGCAAGCAGCCCGGCGATGGCGAGCCAGGCCAGGGGGTTTGGGCGCGATCCCTGCATCCAGCCACGATGTTAGGGATCACACATAATCCGTCAACCACCTTCGGTGGTTCTGGGCGGGTGCTCCCAGCAAGCGCTCAAGCGATCCGGCCGCTTGCCCGATAGGAGGGGTGATGCCGCTGGATATCGACGAAAGACTGCGCGAGCTGGTCGCCAAGCAGGGCTCCGACCTCCATCTCAAGGTGCCCTCGCCCCCGGTGGCGCGGATCGATGGCGACCTCGTGCCGCTGTCGGATGAGCCGCTCACCTCGGATGAGACCAGGGCAGCCGCGGATCAGATCATGGACGAGCGTGCGCGAGAGGAGTTCGCGGCCGACGGTGAGGCGGACTTCTCCTACCAGCTCAAGGGCATCTCCCGCTTTCGCGTCAACGCCTTCCGTCAGCGCGGGTCGGTCTCGATCGTCTGCCGAGCGATTCCCTTCAACGTGCGCTCGCTGGAGGAGCTCGGTCAGCCGGAGGTGATTCGCGACCTGGCCGAGGAATCGCGCGGGATCGTGCTGCTGACCGGGACCACCGGCTCGGGCAAGTCGACCACGCTGGCAGCGATGATCGACCACATCAACGCCAACTACTCGCGCCACATCGTCACCCTCGAGCATCCGATCGAGTACCTCCACCGAGACAAGCGGTCGATCATCAACCAGCGGGAGGTCGGCAGCGACACCCAGAGCTTCGCTCGGGCGATGCGCCGAGTGCTGCGGCAGGACCCCGACATCATTCTGATCGGCGAGATGCGCGACGAGGAGACCGTGCGGACCGCGCTCAGCGCCGCCGAGACGGGTCACCTGGTGCTCTCCACCCTCCACACTCTGGACGCGACCGAGACGATCAATCGAATCATCGACTTCTTCCCGCCCCATCACCAGGGGCAGGCGCGGGTGATGCTGAGCGCGACCCTGCGCGGCGCCGTCTCCCAGCGGCTGGTGCCGACTGCCGACGGCGCCGGTCGCGTGGCGGCCAGCGAGATCCTCGTGGTCACGGGGCGGGCCCAGGATCTGATCCTCAACCCCGAGGAGACCGGGAAGATCAGCGAGGTGATCGCCGAGGGCAGCTACTACGGGATGCAGACGTTCGATCAGTCGCTGCTCAAGCACGTCCAGCAGGGCACTGTTCGTCAGGAGGTGGCGATGTCTTACGCCTCGAGCCCGCACGACTTCAAGCTGATGCTCGCGTCTTCCGGCCGCCGCGCCAGCGACCTCTCCCAGCTCGATCCGGTCGAGGAGAGCATTGAGCCCGGAGCGGGCGCCGGGGGGGTCGGCTCTGGCAACGGCGCGAGCGCAGGATCCGGGGGCCGGGTGCCTCCCACGCAGACCTCGCCGGCGCCGCCCCCGGCGTCCTCGCAGCCCCCCGGCCCCGGCCCCCCGCCGGGCTCCGCACCCGAACCCGAGTACGGCTCCCCCGACCACGCCTTCGGTGGGGGTGCCCCGCCGCCGGAGGCGGAAGCGGTAGGCCCCCCGCCGCCCCCGCCGAAAGCCGACCGAATCCCGGACTGACGTGCCGCCGAGCTACTTCAGTTGGTAAAGCTTTGCGCTATCGTTGGAGGTCGAGGCCCTTACGGATGCAACTGGGTCCTCGCGGAGATCAAGCAGTGAGCCAGCCCGACAGCAAATGCCCAGTCTGTGCATGCGCGGAGATCGTCTCCGGGAAGTGGACCCTGCTCGTCATTCGCGACCTCGCCCGGGGGAGCCGCCGCTTCTGTGAGCTCGAACGCTCGCTCGAGGGGATCAGCCCGCGGACGCTGTCGCTCCGGTTGCGGGCGCTCGAGGAGCAGGGTGTGGTCGAGCGCCACACCTACCCGGAGGTCCCTCCCAGGGTCGAGTACGCGCTCACCCCGAAAGGCTCGGAGCTGGCGCCCCTGATCGAGATGATGCGCGACTACGGTCAGCGTTGGTGCCTGGAGCAGGTCGCCGAGCACGCGGCCGAGCCCGTCACCGCCTAGAGCCTCACGGCCGGGTCTACTGGCTCGGAGTCCTGCCCGAGCGCCATAATCCGCAAGGAATCTTTCAGCGCGAGGAGGGACCGCGCCGCGGGCGAAGTCGGAGGGCGTGCGCGATCTACATCTCAAAGACACCTTGCAGGCTCTGGCACGCGACGCGGCATCGATGTTCTCCGACATCGTCAGCTCCGGTCAGGAAATCCCCTACGAGATCGAGGAGCCCGGCGATTCGTTCGCCTTCTGCCACTACCGACCGCTGACGGCGAAGTTCGTCCGCGACAACGCCACCGAGCTGCGCGAGCTGGAGAGCTTCCGCGTCGCGACCGAGCGGATGCGCCGGAGCGAGCTGGCGGCCACCTACCTCGAGGAAGCCGGGATCGCGCCCCCCGCCGACTCCTTCGAGCGATCGACGCTGGCGGTCACCTACTTCCTGGCGAGGCTCTGGGACAGCGCCAGCGAGTTCGAGCTGGACCCCGAGCGGTTCGATGCCGCTCTGGCCGAGGTCGAGGAGTGCGCCGAGCCGGGTGCGGGCGAGGTCGAGGCGATCGTCCCCCTGGTGGGCTTCGGCATGCCGGTGGGAAGGCTCGATCTTCACGGTGCCTCGATCGTCCGCGCCGACACCGTGGACGTCCCCGCTGAGGCGGCCCGCGGCGAGCGTCCGTCCAAGGGCGAGTGGGAGCCGAGCTTCCTGGTCAGCGCGCGCGTTGCCCTCGACGAGGATGGCGGCCTCGGCGGCGCCGGCGACCGAGTCGCCAAGACCTTCGAGCGGATCGTGACCGCGCTGCGCCTATCGGGGCCCGGTGGGGTGGGATTGGGCCCGCACGGGTGGGTCCGGGTCGCCGGGGATCGCTGGCGCCGCATCGCTACCGGCGCCGCCCGGCCGCGACCGGGAGGCTACCGGCTGGACGAGGGCGCGATCGAGCGCCTGGAGGGGCTCTCCCGCACCCTCGGCGTCCACAAGCAGCGTGTTGGCAAGCTGCGTCGGCCCCTGATGCGGTTCGAAGCGGGTCTCGATCGCCGGACCCCGATGGACGCCCTCAATGACTACCTGCTCTCGCTCCGCTTCCTGCTCGAGGGTGAGGGGCCGGCGGGCATGGCCCTGGCGGTGCGCGCTTCCTCGGTTTCCGAGGAGGGCGATCGCGGCGAGGTGAAGGAGCTGATCGAAGCGGCGATCGCGCTCGAGCGTCAGATGTGGTGTGGCGAGACCGCCGAGATCGGCGATCGCACTCCCGAGCGGGTAACCCGCGGGCTCGAGGGGGTGCTGCGTGGCATCCTGCGCTCGGCGGTGTCCGGCGATCTCGGCGCCGACCTACGGGTCGCGGCCGACGAAGCGCTGCTCGCCGACGGCTTCGCAGTCGGCGAGAGCTTCGGTGGGACCACCGAATGGGACATGGATCCGGTGCCCGAGCCCGACGATGTCGACTTCCCGGTCGAATCGCAGGTCGAAACCGAGATCGTCAGCGACGGCGACGGCGAAGTCCGCACCCAGCGGCTGGGGCTCGATCGGGAGCCCGTCGGACAGGACGATCCGGTCGGCTCGCCGACTGCTGAGGTGGAGGCGGGAGCGGCCTCCGAGCCCGACGATGCAGCCTTCGAGCGCTTCGAGCGGGACCCCGATCCGCGGATTCGCGCCTCACGCGGCGTCGAGGGCGAGCGTCCCGCCCGTCGGTCGACCGTAGGAGGCCAGCCCCGGGAGTCCCTCGCCCACACCGCCGAGGACCAGTCCGAGGAGCCTCGTCTGGAGCTGTGGATGGCCGAGGGCGACGATGCCGAGACGATGGATTTCCCCTCCCGGCCGAACCACCTCGATGAGCTCTCACGCCCGCCGATGGACCGCGAGGAGGTGCGGGAGCGGGTCGAGTACCTCTTTCCCCGGATCGAGACCAACTGGAAGGTCGGCGGCGAGGGCGAGCGTCAGGTGGCGGCTTCGTAGGAAGACGATCGCTTCCGCCCGAGAGGCGGCTCGAGCCCCGGCGGGGTCAGGTGGAGTCTGGCTGCCCTCTGGGCACCGCATCCACGGCTTCTGCAAACAGCAGCGCCGCGACCTCGCTGAGGCCGGCGCCGTCGACGACGTCGTCGGCGAGCTCGGGGACCATCACCACCAGCTCACCCTCGAGCTCGGCGCGGAGGCGCTCGACCCCGGCACGGTCGCGCTCGGCGAGGGCGTGGAGGTCGCGTGCTGAGGCGGCGAGGCGCTTGGCCAGCGCCTCCTTGCGCAGGGGCTTGGGAAGCGCGTCCGCCTCGGGGGGCTTGCCTCCCTCGAACGGGTCGGGATGAAGCCGATTGACGACGGCGGCGTCGAAGTTGAGACCGTCCTCGCGCAGGCGACGGCGAAAGAAGAGAGCCTCGGCGACCGGGGTGCGGCCGGGGCCGCTGACGACGACGAAGCCGGTGCCGGGGTCGGCGAGCAGTTCGTCCACCCGCGCGGAGCGCTCCTTGAAGCCGTCGATCATGCCGCTCATCGCCCCGAAGAACTCGGAGAGATCGGAGAGCAGATCGACCCCGGTGAGCCGGTTCAAGAGCTTGAAGACGACGTTGCTGCCGCGGCCGATGATCTTCATCCCGAGGCCGGTCGGGCGGAGAAAGAGCTGGAGCGAGCGACCCTCGATGAACTGCACCAGCTTGCGCGGCGCATCGAGGAAGTCGAGCGCGTTGCGAGAGGGTGGAGTGTCGAGCACGAGCAGGTCGAACTCGCCACCTTCGGCGATCTCGTACAGCTTCTCCATCGCCATGTACTCGTGGGAGCCGGCGAGCGCACCCGAGATCTCCTGGTAGATCCGATTGCCGAGGATCCGATCGCGCGCCTCCGGGTCGGGAGCGTGGTGGGCGACGACGTCGTCGAAGGTCGCCTTCGCGTCCAGCATCATCGCCCAGAGCTCGCCTTCGCCTCCCTCCAGCGACGGGTGGGAGATGCGCGATGGACGGTTTCCGGCCAGCTCGATTCCGAGCGACTCGGCCAGTCGCATCGCCGGATCGATCGTCAGCACCGCGACCTTTCTTCCCCGAGCGGCCATCGCCAGCCCGATCGCTGCCGAGACGGTCGTCTTGCCGACCCCGCCGGG
>JBPCOO010000082.1:0-3208 GCA_051000155.1 Solirubrobacterales bacterium
GATGAGGTCCTTGCCGCCACCGCCGTTGATGCGGTCGTCGCCACCCATGGCGACGATCACGTCGGCGCCGGCGGTCCCGGTGATCGTCTCCCCGGCGTCGGTGCCCACGTGGGTCGCCTCCTTCCCGCCGCAGAGGATCGGATCACCGGTGACCTCGCCGTAGAGTTGCTCTGCCACACCGGAGAGGTAGGGGCCGTAGAGGCGGTCGTCCGCGAGCACGTACTTGTAGCTGGAGACCGAGAGCAGCGTCTCCCCGACGACCCAGCCGCCACCGGAGGAGCCGCCGTTCATGTCGCAGTCGATCTGCATCGTCCTCGGGCCCGGACCGCCGGGATCGTCATTTGCAAGCAAGGGCGAGGTGCAGCGGAACATCCGCTCGCCGTCGAACTCGAGCGGCGGCTGCATCGCCGGGTAGCCAAGCGCGACGTAGGTGTTCGAGCGCGGCTGGTTGAAGGCGATGCCGCGGGCGCCGACGACCTCGCCGAGGCTCTGACCGGCGCCGTTGGTGGCGACGATCGCCGCGCCGAGGTCGTACTTGAACGGGCCGCTCCGCTTCCACTCCTCGGTCGTCGCCAGCTCGACCGCCGGCCACTCGCCGAAGGGAGCCTCGCCGTTTTCGTAGGCGGGGATGAAGACCCAGTTCTTGACGAAGCCGCCGCCAAGATCGTCATAGACGCAGTGGCCGGCGGTCCAGACGACGCTGCGGTTGTTGGAGCTGACCGAGGTGCCGGAGCAAAGGTAGTCGCCCGGCTCGGATCCGCCCTCGACGGTGAAGAAGATCTTGCCGTGGGCGCGGAAGGGGGCGTCGGAGGGATTCGGGACCAGGTCGCGGCTGGAGGAAGCCTGCGCCCGCTTCTCCGACTCGTCGGCCGTCGCGACCGCGCCCGCCTGAGCCACCGGTCCCGCCCCTGGGTCGGTAGCGCCGAGGAAGCTGGGCGCACCGCCGGCACCGCCGACGCCGGCCTCCGCCAACGGCTGGCCGGAAGCGGTCGGGATCTCAATCGGCTCGGCCGCGCGCATGCGCTGAGGCGTCCAGTAGGAGCGGACGCCGGCGTCGGCGGCCGGCTTCGCCACGGGATCGGCCTGGGCCGGACCGGCGCCGAGCAGGGCGAGCCAGATCGCGGCTACGACCGGAAGGACCATCTGGAGGGAGCGAACGGTGCGCATCGGTAAGGGAACACTAGAGCGGCGCGTTCGGATCGCCAAATCGGAACCGGCGGCGGGAGCGAGCGCGAGGAGGTTGCAACCGCAACTGCTATACTTGCTTACGCAACTACTTCGAAAATGGAGACACACCTATGGACGTCATCTTCTTGATCGGGCGCATCCTGTTCGCCGCGATCTTCATCGGCTCGGGCTTCGGCCACTTCCAGAAGGACTCGATCGAGTACGCGCGGGCAAAGGGCATCCCAAGCCCGGACGCGCTCGTACCGCTCAGCGGCGTATTGATTCTGGTGGGTGGCCTGCTGATCGCCACCGGGATCTTCGCCGACCTCGGCGCCCTGCTGGTGATCCCGTTCCTAGCTCCGGCGGCGTTCATGATGCACGCATTCTGGAAGGAGTCCGACCCCCAGATGCAGCAGAACGAGATGGCCCACTTCATGAAGAACCTCTCGATGACCGGCGCCGCGATCATGCTGTTCTGGCTCTACAACCAGTCGCAAGATCTGCCGCTCTCGATCACCGAGGCTCTGTTCGGACGCTTCTAGCGTGCGAAGGATGGGGGCCCGACGCGTCCGGCGCCCTCCCATCCCACCGCCCCGCTCGGGCGGCTCTAGCCCGGAGCCGGAGTGGTGAGCGATCCTTCATACGGCGTGGTCGTCTCGATCTCGAGCCGGCTGGCGTAGTCGGGATGCTCGTACATGAAGGAGATGAACGGGTCGAGGGTGGTCGGCGCGATGTTGACCAGGTCGATCGCCAGCGACATCCCGAGGCGCTTGCCCGGCGGGACGGTGATCACCTCCGAGCCGGTCGAGTCCTGCAGGTCCATGGGGATCGAGAACTCGTTGAACTCCTCCGGCCAGTTGGTCTGGCTGAAGCGGAAGTACTCGTTGCCGTTTGCCCCGTTCTTTAGCGGCGTGTCGATGCCGGTTGCCTCGTCGCGAATGAAGAGCTGCACGCAAACCGTCGCGCCCAGCGGGTTGATGCTGGTCAGCCCCCGCATCTTTCGGGTGTTCAGCTCCAGGACCGCATCGCCGTTGATGACGAAGCCACTGCCGGAGCCGGTGTCGGCCGGGATCGGCTCGGTCACCCACCGCGCCACGTACTTGTGGCCGATGTTGATCCCGAGCAGGCCGAGGCCGTCCGTCAGGCCTTCCAGCAGGTCGAAGTCGCAGGTGAGCAGGTTCGCCTTCGGTAGTAGCTGGCGACCCTTGTCCTCGTCGAGACCGACCAGCCCTTCCACCGGCTCGTAGTTGTTGGAGTAGTCCCGGAGGGGAAGCGTGCATCCGGGCGGCTCGCATCCCTGATCGCTGGGCGGTCCGGTTGTCAGGAGGTCGGGGGCCCCGGGACTCGAGTTCGTGCTGAGCCCGTTCGAGCACTGCCCGAGGTTGTTGTGGGCCGGGTGGTCCGCGGTCGGTAGCAGCCGCACGTTCCGGTCGCAGGGGGTGTCGGAGAGGTAGAGCTCCTGCGCGATCGTCTCCTCGGTCACCTCGGGAAGCGGCTGGGAATCCCGCCCGGCCTCAGGGTCGGCGAAGTCCGACTGGATCTCGCGGTAGGTGCGGCTGCCGGTGCTACCGTCGTCGAGCTCGACCGCGATCACCACCCGCTTGAAGTCCTGGGTGCCGGCACAGAGGGTGCTCAAGCAGCCCGGGTCGTTCTTCCAGACGACGAAGCGGTGGATCGTGCCGGAGACGTCCCCGGTCGTGAACGACTCGGGGTTGGGGTCGATCGCTCCCCCGCTGACTTCGCCGCCATCCTCGAGCGCGCCGCCGTTTACGACCAACGGCGCCTCGGAGCCGCCATCGCGCTCGAGCGCGAAGCAGCCGTTGAGGGAGACCCCCTGGCCGCTGCAAGCCGTGCTCACCCGCGCGCGTGGATCGTCGGCCATGGCGCTCATCCCCGGCGGTCCCGTCATCGCGACCTTCTCGTAGGAGAGCGCGCGGATCGCCTCCATCTCCGCCTGCGCCCGCTCGATCGCGGTCTGGGCCTGCTCGGCCCGGTAGTTGACCTTGCTCGAGGTGATCAGCACCTGCAGAGCGCCGAAGCC
>JBPCOO010000088.1:0-19950 GCA_051000155.1 Solirubrobacterales bacterium
CAAGGGGTTTTCTGCATACCGCTACCGGGATTCGAACCCGGGTTTCCGCCGTGAGAGGGCGGCGTCCTAGTCCCCTAGACGATAGCGGCGAGGGGTCGGCGATCCTAGCAGCGGCGGCAACCGAGACCTCCGAGCCGTCTGCGAACATATGTTCTGCATGGATCGATCGGACGGAATGTCGCGGCAAGCTCTACGATTCTCAGCCCCCAGCGGGCGTGCTGGAACTGGTAGACAGGATCGGTTCAGGACCGGTTGCTCGAGAGAGCGTGTGGGTTCGATTCCCTCCGCCCGCATGGTTCCCGATGCATCCGCGTGAGCGCGTCTCAGCGGCGTTGGCCCTAAAAGCTCGCGGGCTTACGGCGACCGAAGCATCCCGCGAACTGGAGATCCCGCGGGCAACCGTTAGGGACTGGTTCTACGGTCGTCTTCCTGGTGGGGGTCGTAGCCTCGATTCGGATGGGCCACCCAGCTGCAAGAAGTGCGGCAGTGATGCCCATGACTTCGCAGGGGTCGACCCAGACTATGCATACCTGCTCGGCATCTATCTCGGCGACGGCTGCATCTCAGCGCACCGGCGAAAGGTGTACCGCCTCCGGATAACTCTCGATACCGCCTACCCCGGAATCATCGATGAGTGCGAGCGGTCGATGGCGGCGGTGATGCCAGCCAGTCGGGTCGGGCGGTACTACCGCCAGGGCAAGAAGGGCGATCCGCCGCCCATAACCCACGTTGACGTCGGCTCATACTCGAAGTCTTGGCCTTGCTTGCTGCCCCAGCACGGGGCCGGCGTCAAACATCGGAGGGAGATCGTGCTCCGAGACTGGCAACTCGCGGTAGTCGAGCGGGACCCTCGACCATTCTTACGCGGCCTGATCCATTCCGACGGGTGCCGGTTCATCAACACCGGTACCAATTGGATCCATCCCCGCTACCTCTTCAGCAACGCTCTTCGGACATTCGAGCGATCTTCGTCGGCGCCTGTGAGCTGCTGGGGCTGCATACAACTCATGCCCCGAGAACCGTCTACGTCTCCCGCAAGGCCGATGTCGCGGTGATGGACCAGTTCATCGGGCCGAAGCGCTGACCCCCACCCCCTAACCTCCCCCCCATGCGAAGTCTGATCCGCCCCCTGTTCGACCAGGTGATCATCAAGGAGCTGGAGCCCGACCGGGTGCGGCAGTCGGGGTTGGTTGTGCCGGAGGGGACGCGGGAGGAGCCGCCGCAGCACGGGATCGTGCTGGCGGTCGGACCGGGTCTGGACTGGTGGGATCAGGCGGGGGTGAAGATGCCCGTCGTGGCCGGCGACCACGTCGTCTTCCCCGCTTCCGCCGGCGCCTGGGTCGAGGTCGACGAGGAGCGCCTGCTGGTCTGCCGCGTCGGACAGCTCCTCGGCGTGCTCGAACGGATCGAGACCTGCCCGTATTGCTCGGAGCGGGAGATCCCCCCCGGGGACCATTGCCCGGTGTGCGGCCGGGCCTCGGGCTCGGTCGGCGTCTGAGCCAACCTACACCTCTGCCC
Source organism: Solirubrobacterales bacterium (assembly GCA_051000155.1). GTDB lineage: Bacteria > Actinomycetota > Thermoleophilia > Solirubrobacterales > 70-9 > CAXMST01. Next base: position 1,519 of record JBPCOO010000088.1, read on the forward strand.
ACCCGACCGACCCGCCCTGGTTTGATACCCCGATGCGGATCGGACTCGGACTCGGGGCGGGAGGTGTGCAGGGAGGCGCCTGGCTGACCGGCGCGCTCGCCGCGCTCGCCGCCGAGACCCGCTGGGATCCCGCCTCGGCCAACTACATCGTCGGCACCTCCGCCGGGTCGATGATCGGCACCCTGCTGGCCGCCGGCATCCCGCCATGGTTCATGGTCGCCCACTCCGAGGGCGAGGAGTTCGAGGGGATGGTCGATGCCCGTGGCAACCCCGCGGCGGAGGCCGATCGCTCCGGCGGCGCCATCTTCCGGATCTCGCCGGGTGCGCTCCCCCTCTTTCCCGGTTCGCTGCCGCTGGTGATCCGCAGCCTGATCCGACCCCGTCGCCACACTCCCGCCGGCGTCCTGGCGGGCTGGCTTCCCCGCGGAATCGTCTCCGGCGACGCACTGCGCGACATCGTCAAGCGCTCGGTCGCCGGCACCTGGACCGAGCACCCCAACCACTGGGTCGTCGCCTGCGACTACGCCAGCGGTCGCCGCGTCTCCTTCGGACGCGCCGGCGCTCCCCGGGCAAAGGTGGCCGATGCGGTCGCCGCGAGCTGCGCGATCCCGGGCTTTTACCGGCCGGTGCGCATCTCCGGCCGGCGCTACGTCGATGGCGGAATCTGGTCGACCTCCAACCTCGATGTCGTCCGCGGCCTCTCCCTCGATCTGGTGATCTGCCTCAACCCGACCTCCACCCTGCACCCGCTCCGCGCCGCCAACCCGGTCGAGGCCGTCCGCCTACTCACCAGCCACGAGTCCGGCAGGCGGCTGGGCTCTGAGGCGCGGAAGCTACGGGAGGAGGGAACCCGGGTAGCGCTGGTCCAACCCACCAAGCGCGATCTCGACACCATGGGGGTGAACCTGATGAGCAGCAGGAATCGCAACGAGGTGATCCGGGTCGCCCGCGAGACCACCGCCAGTCTGCTCGCCGGTCCGGTGCTCTCCGAGCTACTGGCCGATCTACCCGAGGGCGATCCCGACGCGATCATGCGCCCCACGAGTCCGGCGTCGGAGTGGCCCTCGCTGACCGAGCTGGCCGAGCGGGTCCACCCGGCGGCAACGGCCTGAGGCGAGCTCCGCTCGGTCTGGCAACGGGCTGAGCGCAGAGCTCCTGGATCACCAGCGAGCCGGACCGCCCTCGGCGCGAATCCTCAGGGACGCAAATGCTCGACCAGGAACTCCACCTGATCGCTGATGGTCCGCTCGAACTGCTCACCGACGTAGATGTCGAAGTGCGCCCAGCCGGGGTAGTCGATGTGACGCCCCTCCGGCGCACGCTCGGACATCTTCTTTGCCGCCTCCGGTGGGGTGACCGTGTCGTCGCCACAGGTCAGCACCAGTAGCGGACAGCGGAGCGCCTTCGCCTTGCGTAGCGGCGAGTAGAAGCCGAGCTCCAGCGCGCTACGCGCGGTGACCTCGTTGCGGAACTCGTCGTCGGGGCCAAACAGCGCCAGGTAGCCGTCGAGGGCGCCGGGCTGGTTCATCGTCGCCTGCTCGCCGGGCTCGCCGGCGATCGCGATCCGCTTCGGCTCGCGACCGAGCGCCGCTCGTCCCGCATCCCGAAGACCAGCGATCGTCAGCTTGGCCGCATTGACTGGACCGGCGGCCGCGAGCGTCGCCGTGCCGTCGGCGAAGGGCGCCTGGGCAACCACGGCGGCGATATCGGTCCGGCCGGAGCCCAACGCGACCGCGTGCCCGCCGGAATAGGAGGTGCCCCAGAGCGCCAGTCGCCCGGGATCGATTCCCTTGAGCCCGCGTGCATAGGCGATCGCCGCGCGCCAGTCGGCGTGCTGCTTTGCAATCGACAGGAGCTGGCGTGGCTCCCCCTCGGAGTCACCGAAGTGTCGGTAGTCGAAGACGAGCGCCGCGATCCCCGCCTCAGCGAAGCGCTCCGCGTAGGCCGCCAGCCGCCCCTCCTTGGTCCCGCCGAAGCCGTGGGCCAAAACGACTATCGGCGGGCGCCCGCCGTCCCCGTCGGGCCGGTAGAGCCAACCGGCGCAGCGCGCTCCCTCAGAATCGAAGTGGACATCCTCTCGCTCGGCCATCGCCATCAATTTACCGGGGACGGCTTCCGGCTCCCAGCGGGGCGACCCGGGGGAGCGTCGCTCGGGTCGCGAAGAGCCTCCGCAGCCCGGCGGGCGACGCCCGGGCGGGCGGGCGGACGGGCGGGCCTTAACGGTCGAAATCCGCATCGCTCTCGCCGACCGCCATCAGCCCACGCTCGCGTGCGACGGTGGCATCGAGCGCGAGGCCTGCGAGCAGGACTACAGCGAGGCCGAACAGATACTCGATCAAGACGAAGACCGTGGCCAGATTGCCGAACACGGTCGCGAAGGTAGCGATGTACTCGAGGTAGAGCGCGAACAGCACCGATCCGGCCAGCCACGCGGCAAGGATCAGGGCTATCCCCGTGGTCAATCGGTCAGGGGCGAGGTCCTGACGCGGGGCGCCGCGCAGCACCACCAGCAGCCCGCCCCCGACCAGCAGTCCTCCCAGGACCCAGCGAACCAAGAAGCCAAGCACCTCGACCGCTGGCCCCTCTCCCAACTCGCGCTCGATCGCCAGCTCGCCGATCTGGGGGAGGATGATCCCGCCGAGAATCAGCGGGCCCGCCATCGCCCCCACCCCGAGCGAGCCGACGATTCGCTCCCGGGTCGAACGCTCCTCGGAGACGCCGTAGAGGCGGTTAACGCCTCGGGTCACCGCACGGGCGACCGAGCTGGTCTGGAAGAGGACGAAGGCCGCACCCACCGTCAGCCAGAGCAGCTCCTGCTTGCCCAGGACCCCCAGCACGCTGTTGTTGATGAAGCGGAAGGCGTCGGAGCTGACGTTCTCCTGCAGGTCGGGGGCCAGCTCTTGGCGCCAGAAGCTCTCCAGGTCCAACACCCCAAGGAGGGCAACGAAGAACAGCAGACCGGGAACCAGCGCCGCGAGCAGCCGGAACGCGATCGCGCTGGCGAGCACGGTGAGGTCGTGCTCGCTGAACTGGTCGGCGATCCTGCGGAGGAGCGCCCTCGGGTCGTCCAGGACCTCCTCCCGAAAGCGGTCGAGTCGTCTCATACGGCTCCCCTCCCCCGCCCTCGCGAGCTAGGGCGGAAACGGTGGCTGCTGAGCGCCGTCGGGCACGACCGGCTCCTCACCGGCCGCCTTGTCGACGAGACGCTCCGCCTCCGCGCCGGAGAAGATCAGCGCCTGGAGCTTGCGTCCGCCGTAGTCGACCTCCGCGCCTCGCTTGGTCACCGGCGCCGCACCGCGGGGGTGGCGGATCAGCTCGCCCTTCGGCTCGGCTTTGCGCAGCGGCGGCTCACTCAGAGCCACCAGGTGCGCCTCATCCGCGCTGACGGCGAGCGCGATCTGCTGGGCGAACAGGTACCACGAGCCGACCAGGCCACCGATCACCGCGCCGCCGATCGCGCCGCCGATCCCGGTCGCCAGGGTCAGCACGATCCCGATGGCAGCCGCGGCGCCCACCCAGATCGTGAAGCTGGGTCCGGCGAACAGCAGGGCTACGTCGTCGATCTCCTTGCCAACCAGCTCGAAGACGCGCTCCCGCAGCGCCCGCTGACGTCTCTCCTTCACTTGCCGCCGATGGCGATCGGACCGAGCAGGGTCTGGAGCTCAGCGGCGGGACGCGCGTAGTCGATCTTGGAGTTCTGGCCCTCGGTGAATGTCGAGGCGCCCGGGCAGTCGCGGACCTCCCCCTCCAATTCCATCTCCTCCTCGATCACCCGCGCCGTCGTCGCCTCGCGGATGGTGACGTTGTAGGTGGCGTTGGCGATGTCGACCGTGAACTCATCCCCGCTCTGCTCGTCGGTGTAGGTACAGCTATCGACGACCTCGGAGTTGGTGATCTCGAAGCAGACGACGACGGAGGCCTCGTCGGGATTGGTCGCGACGGTGCCCTCGGGCAGGTTGTCGACGTAGGAGCGGAACTCGTAGTCGGAGCCCTGCTCGCGCTCGAACACGGCGACGGTGCCGTCCCCCTTGTCATAGTCGGCGGCGTCACCGTTGGCAGTGCCATCGCAGACCGCGGCAGCATCCCCCGGAGAATCGGGAGCTTCGGTGACCGTTACCGGATCGTCAGCCACCTCGTCCAGGCCCTCGGTGCCGCTACCTCCCCCGCCGCATGCGCTCAGCAGGAGCGCCACCAGTGCCACCGCCACCAGCGCCAGACCCCACCTACCAAAGTTCTTTGCCATTGCTCGTCTCCTCCTCGCCCATGGACCTTCGCCCGCCAGCCTATTCACTCCGCCGTGCCGTTGCGCGAGTCGCCGGCCCGGGGACCTAGATCGCGTCCTTCTCGCGCGCCCCCTCTACCGTCAGATTGAGAGTCTCGATCGCGTCGTGAGAGGGTTGCCAGCCAAGCTGATCCTTGGCCTTGTCGGTGTCCATCACCACCGCGACCCGGAAGGCGGTGAGCCAGGCGACCTCAGCCGGAAGCCCCGGAACCCGCGCCAGCAAATCGTCCACCGGCCCGACCAGGCGCCCGGGTGCGGGGATCGCCCGCCATCCGAGAGCTCGAGCGAAGTCCCCCATCTTCAGCAGCCCGTCGGCGGCCAGGTTGTAGCGGCCGGGTTCACCGTTGCCTTCGACCGCGGCAACGAGCGCGGTGGCGACATCGTCGTGGTGGATGAGCTGGAAGGGCACCCCCGGATCCGGGATCACCGGCGCCACGAACGGCATCTCGTCGATCAATCTTCGCGCAGTCCGTAGCTGACCGTAGATGGGCAGCATCTTCACCGCGGTCTCGACGAAGGTGATCGCGTCGGGTCCGGCGACGATGCAGGGACGGAAGACGTAGGTGTCGATCGCGGCATCGGCGGTTACTGCGTCCAGCAGCGCCTCCAGCTCGGCCTTGTGGGCCGAGTAATAGAAGCCATCGGTGCCGCGGGGCGAGACGTCCTCGGTCAGCGGCTGGGGGTTGTCGGGGTGGAAGCCGTAGGAGGCGACCGAGGAGGTGTAGACGAGACGCTTCGCCCCACACTCGACCGCCGCCTCGAACACGTTGCGAGACCCCTCGACGTTGATCTCCTGCGCCTCGTGGGGATCGCCGAAGATGATGAAGGCGAGGTGCATGACCACGTCGGCGTCGGCGACGCATTCCTTGACCGCCTCGCGATCCAGTACGTCGCCCCGGCGGTAGGTGACCTTCTCGGAGAAGCCGTGCGCGGCCGGGTCGAAGGGGCTGCGCGCCATCCCGATCACCTTCCCGACCTGCGGCGAGCGATCGAGATAGCCCAGGGTGGCCCGACCGATGTCCCCGGTCGCGCCGGTGACGGCGACGGTCAGCCCGTCCCCGCCTTGCGAATGCCCCTTCCTCCCCTCGGACGGACTCATGCCGCCGTGATCGCGTGCGCGGTCCGGCGCGCCAGCGCCATGATCGTCGCCATCGGGTTGGTTCCCGACGCGGTGGGGAAGGCGCTCGCGTCCCCGATCCAGACTCCCCCAACATCATGCAGCTCGCCGAACGGTCCGGCGACGCTGGATTCGGGGTCGGTCCCCATTCGTGCCGTCCCCATCTGGTGGGCGCTGAAGATCGCCATCTCCCGCGGGGCGAGGCTGTGGTTGCGGACGGCCTCGACGAATCCCTCGAGGTCGTCGCCTCGCCGCCAGACGGGGGTCTTGCGACCGAGCGCGACGATCTCGGTCGCGCCGGCGGCCTCGTGCATGCGGGCGATCTCCTCGAGCCCGTCGCGCAGGTGGGCGAGGTCGAGCTCGTCGGTGATCGGGTACTCGGCCACCGCCCGCCCGCGCTCGTCACAGACCACCCGGCCGTGGCCGCGGTCGCGGGTGAGGTTGATGAAGGCGGCGTAGTGGGGCAGCTTGCGCATCCTCGCCTTGTGATCGGCGCCGGAGTGCCAGGGGATGGCGCCGGCCGTGAGCCCGGTGGTGTGGTGGGCGCACTCGAGCAGGTAGCCGTAGCCGTCATCCAGATCGGCGAACTCGTGGCTGAGCGCCGCCTGCGGCGGTCCCCACCACGCCTCCTGCGGCTCCGGGTAGGTGCCGAACAGCGCGCTGGTCGGATGCAGGCGCAGGTAGTTGCCTACCGCGGGTCCGCCGATGCCCGAGCGCAAGAGCAGGGCCGGCGTCTCGATCGCGCCGCCGGCGACGACCACGGTGGGGGCGCGGACGGTGACCGGAATCGCCTGGCGACCGTCGGGGCCGACCCAGACCCCCTCGACCCCGCTCGCCCGCCCTCCCTCGCACAGCACCCGCTCGATGCGACAGTGAGTGAGGAAGCGAGCGCCGTGGTCGGAGGCGTCTTGGAGATAGGTCTTCTGGGTCGAGCGCTTGGAGCCGGACTGATCGCCGAAACCCATGTAGCCGGCCGTGAGGGGGTCGTAGGTCTCGGGGTCGGTGTTGCGGACGCAGAGGCGGAAGTCGTGGCCGCGGGCTTCGCAGGCCTCCTTCAGCCGTTGGTGGGGTCCGTTGAGGTCCGAGCACTCATCGGTGGCCGAAACCCGCTCGAGGATCGCATCGAGGTGGCCGTCGTAGTCGGAGTCGTCGAGGCCCTCGAGGCCGTGTTCTGTCGCCCATTCTTCCCGTACCCACTGGTGGGTGCGGATGCAGTTGGTCCAGTTGAGGACGGTCCCGCCGCCGAGCGAGGAGCCGGCCTGGATCCCGATCTGTCCCTCGGCGGTCGCGAACGGGCCGCCGTTGAGGTAGAGCTGCTGGTAGCCGGTCAGCTCGTAGCCCTGAAAGTCGGACTCGTTGAAGTAGCCGCCCATCTCGACCACGCAGACGTCGCGACCGGACGCGGCCAGCTCCGCGGCGATCACCCCGCCGCCAGCGCCCGAGCCGACGATGACCACCTCGGCCTCCAGCTCCAGGCGCTCACTGCCCTCGGGGGAGATCGGGGAGATCGGCTTGTCCGCCTCCTTGGGCAACGCCTGCGGACCCGGGTAGCCGATTCCCGGCCACATCGGGTTGATTCCGGTGCCGAGGTCGGGGACCGCGTAGGTGAGGGTGAGGGCGAGCTGCTTCAGCGTCTGGATCCCGGCCAGCGCCTCGGGTCCGGACTCGGTGAAGGAGTTGATCAGCGCCTCGCGCTGGATCTGGGTCGCCTCGGCCACGAGCCCGTGGGCGGCGAGCGAATCGAGCAGGCCTCGCAACCCGGCGACCACCTCCTCGGGGGGCTCAGCCCGCAACAGGGCGACCTCGACCCCCTCGGCGACGGCGATGTCGGATGCCTTTCGCGCCCAGAAGCCAACCGGATCGCCCTCGCCATCGGCGTCGGCGGGTGGCTCCAGCGATGGCACCAAGGTGTCGCAGAACGCGGTCAGGGTGAGCCGCTGAGAGTGATCGAACAGCTCCGACGTCGCCAAGGCGGCCAGGGTCTCGCCGAGGGTTTCGGTGACCTCGGCGTTGTAGGGATACATGTGGGCCTCGCGCGGGGCGGCGTAGCCGGGAGTAATGAGGAGCGACTGCTGGCGGGTGTACTTGCGGATCCCGCCGGCACCGTGACGGGAGCCGAGGCCACTGCTCTTCCAGCCGCCCATCGGCAGCTCCAGCGCCGAGTAGTTGACCTGGGCGTCGTTGACGCAGACCACCCCCGCCTCGATCCGCCGCGCCAGCTCCTCCCCGCGGGCGGTGTCGCGAGTCCAGACCGATGCCTGGAGGCCGTAGGGGCCGTCGTTTGCAAGCTCGACCGCGGCCTCGGCGTCGGCCACTCTCATCACCGGCAGGGTCGGTCCAAAGGTCTCCTCCCGCATGCAGCGCATCTCGTGGGTGGCGCCGGTGATTAGCGTCGGCTCGTAGAAGAGGCCGGGCCCATCGCCCCGGCGACCTCCGGTCACCACCTTCGCCCCGCGCTCGAGGGCGTCGGCGACGTGCGCCTCGACCAGCTCGATCTGCGGCGGGAAGATGATCGCGCCGACGTCGACGCTTCCGAGCTCCCCCGGCGGGCCCTGTCGCAGGCCCTCGACCTTCGAGCGGACCATCTCGACGAAGGGGTCGTGGACTTCCTCCTCGACGTAGATCCGCTCGACCGAGATGCAGACTTGGCCCGAGTTCTGGAGGCCGTAGTAGACGGCGGCGTTGGCGGCTCGCTCGAGATCGGCATCGGCCAGCACCACCATCGGATCCTTGCCGCCGAGTTCGAGGTTGACCGGGGTGAGCGTCCGCGCGGCCCGGGCCATCACCTTCTTGCCGGTCTCCATCGAGCCGGTGAACATGACGCAGTCGGCCTCGTCGACTACCGCGGCCCCGGTCTCCCCGCGTCCGGTGGCGACGGTGAAGACGCCGTCGGGCACGCCGATCTCAGCCAGCATTCGCGCCATCAGCAGCGAGGTCAGTGGGGTCACCTCACTCGGCTTCAGCACCACCGCGTTGCCGGCGGCCAGTGCCGGGATGCAGTCACCGAAGGAGTTGTTGAGGGGAAAGTTCCAGGGGCCGATCACCCCGACCACGCCAACCGGCGCGTAGCGGAGCCGGAGCTTGCGACCGCGGACGAAGGGCGATGCCGTCTCAACCTCTTCGTCGGCGAGGTAGTGAGGCGCCTGTCGCGCCCAGAACTCGAGCGCGGCAACCCCGTAGGCGAGCTCGGTGAACTGGGCCTCGTCGGCCGGCTTGCCGGTTTCCGCGCAGAGCGTCTCGACCACCTCGGCGCCGTGGGCGACCATCCAACCGCGCGCCGCCATCAGCAGCTCCCCGCGGCGCTCGTACCCGAGATCCTCCCAGGCCGGCTGCGCCGCGCGGGCCTCGGCGAAGATGTCGGCGAGGGCCTCGGCACCCAGCTCCGGAACCGTCGCGATCACCTGCCCGCTCCCGGGCGCGGCGACCGCGATGCCGGCGCCGTTACCGGCTCCGGCGGCCTCCGAGGTGGCTGCGGTCGAACTCTCCATTTCCGCGATCGAGTCTATAGGCGTTGCCAATCGCCGTGGAGATGATGCGTCGGGTTGACGCGACTGCGAGCATGTCGCCCCGTGCGCACGGCCGTCATCAGCGATACCCACATCGGTGCCCACTCGGGAAGGGACCTGCTGCGTTCCCCCGAGATCCAGTCGCGACTCGGGGACGTCGTCGGTGGCTGCGATCGGCTGGTCCTGCTCGGTGACACGATCGAGCTGCGCGACGGACCGATCGAGGACGCGATCGCCGACGCCTCGCCGTTCCTCGAATGGATCGCGGAGGCCTTTGCCGGCAAGGAGGTCGTGCTCGTGCCCGGCAACCACGACCACCGCCTGCTCGGTCCCTGGATCGACCGGCGGCGCGAGCAGGGCGACGTCGCCCTCGACGAGCTGGTCTCCCCTCCCCACCCCCAGGTCGAAAGGATCGCCGAAGCGCTGGGGGACGCCCGCCTGGAGGTCCGCTATCCCGGCGTTTGGATCCGCGACGACGTCTACGCCACCCACGGCCACTACGCCGACAGCCATGTCACCCTGCCGACGGTCGAGCGCCTGTCGGTCGCGATGGTCGACCGGCTCGGGGGCGAGGAGAGCGGCAAGCGCCTCGGACCGCATGACTACGAGACCGTCCACGCGCCCGTCTACGACCTCATCTTCAACCTCGCCCAGGGCGTCCGCGCCAGCTCCCACGACACCGAGGGTCGCGCGACCTCGATGCGCATCTGGGAGCTGATGGGTGGGGCCTCGGGACAGGCGCGGACGGTCCGGGGAAAGCTGCTCAGCTCGGCGGTCGTTCCCGCGACCCTGCGCGTGCTCGAAAGCGTCGGCCTCGGTCGCTTCGGCAGGGATTTCTCCCTGGCCGAGATCGGCCGCTCGGGAGTCGACGCCATGCACACCGTCGCCGACCGGCTGGAGATCGGCGCCGACCACGTCATCTTCGGCCACATCCACCGCCGGGGCCCGCTGCCCGGCGAGGACGGGCGCTCGGCCACCGACCCCGAGTGGGAGCGGCGCGGCCGGCGTCTGTACAACACCGGCTGCTGGCTCTGGGTCGATCCGATGCTGCGGCGAACGGACTCCCGCAACCCCTTCTGGCCCGGGCGGGTGCTCCTCGTCGGCGACGAGGGTGAGCCCGAGGCGATCGAGGTCCTCGAGGGAATGAGCGCGGAGGAGATCGCCCGGGTAGTAGGCGGCTGAGCAGTCGCGGTCCGAACGACCGGGCACGAGGGAATGTGCGGGGACGCGAGACGAGCCTGCCAGAATTCCACCGGTGGGAGGCCTCGCCACATCCCAGTTGCTTTTGATGGTCGTGCTCCTGGCGCATACGATCGACCACGAGATCAACCAGCCGGCGCGCTCGGTTCCGGGCCTGGCGGGCGTCGCCGCCGGCCTCGGCTTCGCCCTGCTCGCGCTCGGCGCCATCCTCGCGGTGCGCGGCCATCCCCGGGCGCCCGAGGTCGCCCTGCTCGCCGGTGTCGGAACCATTGCCGGCTTCGTGGTCGTGCACCTGCTCGGGGACTGGACCCCGCTCAGCGACCCATACTGGGACTTCGACGCCAATGCCATCAATTGGCTATTGATCGCGCTGCCGATGGGCGTCGCCGGCTGGGTCTCGCTCCTCGCCGTCGGCGAGCTGCGCGGCGGCGAGCCGAACCCTGCGACCGCTGCGTGAGCAAAGGCCTTGATCCGCGCCGACGCCAGGTCCGTAGCCTGGGGCCGATGAGCACCGCCACCGGCAAACCGAAGAAGCGCTACGCCGCCCTCGACCGTGCGCTCGGCGCCGGTCTGCTTCCCGACGCCGTTCTCCGCGCCGCGACCCGAGCCGCCAGCGTCAAGGTCTTGCGCCGGGAGGCCAAGGGCGGTCCCGCCGCGCAGCAGGAACGGCTCAGCCGCCTGGTCGAGATCAAGAGCAATGGGCCGATCGCCCACCTGCCCGAGGTCGCCAACCGCCAGCACTACGAGCTCCCGCCCGAGTTCTTCGACCTCTTCCTCGGGCCCCGCCGGAAGTACTCGAGCTGCCTGTTCGCCGAGGAGAACTCCAGCCTGGCCGTGGCGGAGGAGGCGATGCTCGGGCTCTGTTGCGAGCGTGCCCGCATCGCCGACGGCCAGCGAATCCTCGACCTCGGCTGCGGCTGGGGCTCGATGACCCTCTGGATCGCCGAGCGGTACCCGAGCTGTGAGGTGGTCGGGCTCTCCAACTCCGGTCCGCAGCGCCGCTGGATCATGGCCGAGGCCGAGCGCCGGGGCGTGGCCGACCGGGTGGAGATCGTCACCGCCGACATCAACGACTTCACCGCGCCCGGCAGCTTCGACCGCGTGGTCAGCATCGAGATGTTCGAGCACTGCTCCAACTGGGCTGAGCTGATCCGGCGCGTCTCGGGCTGGCTCGAGCCCGACGGCCTCCTCTTCGTCCACGTCTTCTCCCACCGCCTCCACGGCTACCTCTACACCGACAGTTGGCTGGCCGAGCGCTTCTTCACCGCCGGGGTGATGCCCTCCCACGATCTGCTGCTGCACTTCCAGCGTGACCTCGTCCTCACCCGGCGCTGGGCGCACGCGGGAACCCACTACGCCCGGACCCTCGATGCCTGGCTGAGAGGGCTCGACCGGCGCGAGCGCGAAGCCATGGACGTCCTCAGCCGGGTCTATCCGAGCGAGCGCGAGGCGCGGGTGGCGCTCGCCAACTGGCGGCTGTTCCTGATCGCCGCGACCGAGGTCTGGAACCATTCGGGCGGCAAGGAGTGGATCGTCTCCCACTATCTGTTCGAGCCACGGGCCTAGATCAATCTCGGCGGGATAGGATCGGCAAATGGAAACCAAGCAGCTCATCCACGTCCTCGGCGTCGGCCGCCTCGCGATCGGAGCCGTGCTGGTCGCCAAGCCCGATGCGGTCACCGCCGGCTGGGTCGGTCGCGACGGCTCGACTCCCGGTGGCCGGATCCTCGCTCGCGGGCTCGGCATCCGTGACGCGGTGGTGGGCGCCGCGACCCTGGCGACCGCAAACGATCCAGCCAAGCGTGCGCCGGTGCTGGCGGCCGGGGTGATCTGCGACCTGATCGACGCGACCGCCACCGGCACCACCGACGAGCTCCCGGCCTCCAAGCGCATACCGACGATCGCGATCGCCGGCGGCGCCGCCCTCGTCGGGATCTGGGCCGCGGCTTCCTGAACCGACCGACCCGCGGCGAGCGGATGGTCAGTGTGAGACCGGCCGCTCGACCAGCAGCTTGAGGGCGTGCGGGAGTGAGTCGGCGATCGCACTGCCCGCCTCGCCTATGGCCTTCGGGTTGCCGGGGAAGTTGACGATCAGCGTCGTGCCGCGAATCGCAGCGGTCGCGCGGGAGAGCATCCAGTGCGGCGTATGCTCGCGCGATGCGAGCCGCATCGCCTCGCCGATCCCCGGTGCGGTTCGGTCGGCGACCCCGACCGTCGCCTCGGGAGTCTGGTCGTCGGGGCTGAAGCCGGTCCCGCCGCTGGTGAGGATCAGATCGACCTCGCCGGAGTCGGCCCACTCGCGCAGCTTGGTGGCGACGGCGTCGCGACCGTCGGGGACGATCTCGGTCACGGCCAGATGACCGCCAATCCGCTCGACGAAGCGCTCCAGCTCCGGGCCGCTCAGATCGGTCCCCTCGCCGGCCGCCTTCGAGGTGCTGACCACCAGCGCGCCCACACGCGGGTGGAACTCCTCACCCACCGGAGCCCTCCTCGACACCGGCAGCCCGCCACTCGCCACTCTTGCCCCCGGACTTGCGCAGCAAACGGATCGAGGTGATCTCGATCCCCCGCTCGATCGCCTTTGCCATGTCGTAGACCGTTAGTGCGGCAACCGAGGCGGCGCACATCGCCTCCATCTCAACGCCCGTCCGCCCGACGCACCGGGCCTCGGCGATGAGGCGTACCGCGCCCGCCTCCGCGTCGACCTCACCGGAGACGTCGACGAACGTAAGCGGCAAGGGGTGAGCGAGCGGGATCAGATCACCGCAGCGTTTGGCCGCGGCTATCCCGGCGAGGCGGGCGGGCCCGAGCACGTCCCCCTTGGGCCCATCCCCGGCGGCGATCGTGGTGGCGGTCGCTGTGGCCATCTCGAGCCGCGCCTCGGCCACCGCCACCCGCTCGGTCTCCGGCTTTCCGCCGACGTCGACCATCCGGGCCACCCCGGCGGCGTCGAGGTGGGTCAGACCGGTTTCGTGCCCTCCACCCATCGCGCCTCACCCCCCTCAATCTCGCGCTTCCAGATCGGTGCCTCGGCCTTAATCCGGTCGATCGCCTCCCGCGCCCCGGCGAACGCCTCTCCCCGGTGCGGAGAGCTACAGGCGACGATCACGCTCGGCTCCCCCAGGGGGACCGAGCCGGTCCGGTGCTCGGCGGCGGCGGCGGCGAGGCCGTGGCGCTCAGTGCAGGCCGCGAGGATCTCGGCGATGCGCTCGCTCGCCATCTCCGCGTAGGCCTCGTAGTCGAGCCGCTCGACCTCGCGGGTGACCCCTTGAAAGGTGACGACCGCGCCTGCGCTCGGGTCGCCGACCAGCCCGCTGACCCGCTCCAGCGAGAGCGGCTCCGACGTGACTCGTGCGTGTGGTCGGCCACGCTCACGGGAAGGGGCTCCACCGCTGACCGGCGGGATCAGCACCACCTCGTCACCGGGCAGCACCGGCGTGTCATCTCCGACGTAGGAGCGGTTGACCGCAACGCCGATCGGGAGGCGCGGCGTCAGGTCGGAGAAGCCGCCAACCTCCGCGGCGGCCGCGCGCGCCTCGCCTGCGGTGGCCCCGTCTTCGAGCTCGATCTCGACCGTGCTCGCTCCCGCGCGCTCCCGCAAGATCGCGAACAGCTTCACCTCGACCCTGATCATCGGCTCGAACCACCCTCGGAGCGCGGAATGAGCCGCCGCGCGGTAGCTCGATGGGACGATGCGGGGGCGAGGATCACCGTCCCCAGTCTAGGTCCAAAATCGTCCTCACCATGCTTTGACCAGCTCGACCTCGACCGTCTCCCCCGCCGCGACCCGCTCGACCTCCGCCGGCACGATCGCCAACCCGTCGATCCCGACCATCGAGGTGAGCACGTGGGAGCCCTGGCGGGGCGCAGGGTGAGCGGTCCAGCCGCGCTCGTCGAGCTCGAGCCGACAGCGGACGGCGTGGGCGCGGTCGCCCGGCTTCTCGTAGGCCTCCGCGAGGCGGGCACCGACGCGATCGATGCCGGGATCGGACCCCTGCATCACCCGCAGCGCGGGTCTTGCGAACAGCAGGAAGGTGACGAAGGCCGAGACGGGGTTGCCGGGCAGCCCGAGGACGTGGCCGCCGGGGCCGGAGCCGAAGTACAGCGGCTTGCCCGGCTTCAGCGAAACTCCCCAGAAGACCTTTTCGACGCCCAACTCCGCCAATGCGTCCTTGACGTGGTCGTGACGGCCAACCGAAACCCCACCGCAGATGGCGAGCAGGTCGGCGTCCAGCCCTTCGCGAATCGCAGCCACGGTCGCCTCGGCCTGGTCGCCCACCCGCTCGATCACCGAGGCGTCGGCCCCGGCCGCTCGCGCCAGCGCGGGAATGGTGTGGGCGTTGGAGTTGCGCACGGACCCCGGGAAGGGTTCACCGTCGACCCCGATCAGCTCGTCGCCGGTGCAGAGGACCTTCACCCGGGGACGCCGGAAGCACTCGACACTCCGGATTCCGACCGACGCGAGCACTCCGGCAGCGGCGGCGTCGAGGACATCCCCGGGGTCGAGCAGTCGGTCGCCGCTCTCGATGTCGTCCCCGGCCCGGCGGACGTTTACGCCGGCCTCCACCCCCACCTTGATCCGAACCCGATGGCTGAAGGGGCCGACCGGGTCGCTGTCCTCGACCCGGACCACGGCGTCGGCGCCGGCGGGCATCGGAGCGCCGGTGGAGATCGCGACCGCCTCGCGCGCATGGACCCCGTGCTCAGCCGGATGCCCGGCTCGGGCTTCGTCGGCGACCTCCAGCTCGGTGGGTGCGCCGGCGACGTCAACCGCCCTGACGGCGAAGCCGTCCATCGCGGAGTTGTCGAAGCCCGGCACCTGCTCGGAAGCGACCACCGCCTGCGCGAGGACCCGACCGGGGCAATCGACCAGCGGCACCCGTTCGGTCCCCGTGCGATCGGTTCGCTCCAAGACGGCCTCGCGGGCGGCATCGATCGTCGTCAACTCGTCCGGCATCGGTCAATCATTGCTGGCAGAGTGGACCGGTGCCGTCCCGAGCCATACGCGACCCGGCACCGAGATGCTGCGCGGTGCTTGCCGGCGGTGCTGGCCGCCGCATCGGCGGCGACAAGCCGACCCGGGAGCTTTGCGGGCGTAGCCTGATCAGCTACCCCCTGGCCGCGATCGAAGCCGCGGGGCTGCAGGCGCTCGTCGTGGCCAAGCCCGGGACGGACCTGGGGGATGTCGAGGCGGAGGTCCTGCTGGAACCGCCGGAGCCCCACCATCCATTGCTGGGCATCGCGACTGCCCTCGAAGGCCGCGCCGACCCCATCGTCGTCTGCCCGTGCGATCTTCCCCTGATCGAGCCGGTTGTCCTCGCCTACCTGGGGCGACTCCCCCGGAGCGATCGGCCGATCCTGATCGAGTCCGACCGCGGCCCTGAGCCCCTGCTCGGCCTCTATCCGCCGACGAGTGCACGAACCCTGCGCGAGCTGGCGCTGGCGGAGCGCCCGGCGGAGGAGGTCGTGCACAGCCCGGGGGCACATAGGGTCGCGATCACCCGAGCCGGCGGCAGCGAGCGGTCCCTGCTCAACGTCAATGCTCCCGAGGAGCTGGCCCAAGCCTCACGCCTGCTTCTCGGTGAAACCCCTCACTGACGGCCGATGGCCCGGCCGCCCACAACCTCGCTCACCCCGGCGGGCGCATGCCCCGGACGGCCCGCCCGCTTTTGCGCGTAGAGGCTCGCGTCGGCGGCGGCGAGCACCGCCTCTCGTTCCCCACCCGACGTCGGCCAAGCGGCGACGCCGTAGGCGGCCGAGGCCCTCGGATCGGTGCGATCGATCGCCCCCTTGGCCCGCTCGGCGGCACCGGTCGTCTCCGCGACGCCCCCACCGGCGACGATCATCGCGAACTCGTCGCCGCCGATGCGGAAGACCTGGTCGAAGCCGCGAACGCTTCCCCTCAGCGCCGCGCCGACTCCCCGCAAGACCTCGTCGCCGCAGGCGTGGCCGAAGGTGTCGTTGACCTGCTTGAAATGATCCAGGTCAAACAGCGCCACCCCGACCTCCCCCTCGCTGCGATCGGCACGCGCGATCTCGGCTTCCAGCAGCTCATGCAGCTGGCTGTGGTTGAGCAGGCCGGTGAGCGGATCCCGAGTGGCGAGGTCGCGCTGGGTCTCATACAGGGTCGCGTTTTGCCGCGCGATCGCGGCCAGTGCCGCGTATGACTCGAGCTGGTCGATGTCGCGAGGAAGCACTCCGCGCTCTCCGGTGAACAGGGCGACGAGAAAGCCAAACATGGTGCCGTGCGATCGCAGCGGCGCCGCGCAGAGCGAGCCAAACGCCTCACCTCCACTCGCCACCGCCTCCAGCCCTGCACGCGAGCTCAACTCGTCGATCGTGACCGTCTCGGTGGAGTCGGCGCCGAGCCCGGCCGCCCACCGCTCCAGATCGTCGATCTGTTGGGCAGTGAGTCCGGTCGCACCACGACACCGCGTCCGTCCGTCGTCGCCGACCAGCAGGGCGAACTCCGCCCCGCCCGCGGCGGCGTGAGCGTAGCGCGGAATTCGCTCCAGCAGATCGTCGATCTTCAACTCGGCGACGAGCTCCCTCAACGACGTCGTGATCAGCGCCGCCGCTTCGGTCTCCTCCTCGAGCCGTTGATCGAGATGGCGGATCTTGCCGAACCTCCGGATCACCATCTCACGGCCCGCCATCGCCGCTGCCAGCGCCGCCGCGCCGGCGCCAAGGGGAAGGGCCGTCGGCGCCAGTAGCGCCGTGCCGCCGAGGATGCCGATCCCCGCCACCGCCCACCGTACCGTTGCCCGCTCCTCTTGCCAGCTGATCTCATAGCGGCACTCGGAGCCACCGTCGAACACGCACGAGGAGTGGCGCACCCGCGCCGGGGGCAGGCCGAAGATCGCCGGCACGGTCGAGAGCAGACCGACGTTGTACTCGCAGTCGGAGGGGTGCATAGGGCCGTCGATCTTGCGTACGTTTCGCAGCGTCGCCGAGCGGTCGGAGGTGTGCAGCGTCGACATCTCATAAGCCGTGGTGAACTTGGCGTTGGCGCGGGCGATGTTCGAGTAGACCAGGCGGGGTGAGCCGAGGGCGCGAAGGGAGAGCTTCAGCCCCGTGCCGAGACTGTGCTCCAGGGCGGAGCGACCGACGTTGCGCGCGACGCGCGGCTCGCCGAGCACCTCCGCCGCGGCCTCGAACAGGTCAGTGCGGCGATGGTCTGCAAACCAGCTTTCCTCGTCCCGCAGCTCCGCCTCCCTACCGGCGAGTCCGACCTGCTCGAGCATCCGCTCGACCGCCGCACGCCCTCCCTTCTTCTCGGCGTAGCTGAGGATGAGGCCGGTAGTAAGCCCGCTTATCTCTCTTGTTTCTTCGAGGCCATTGATGACCGGAGCTCCCGTCCACTTTGCAGGTATGCCTTCGCCTCCCTATCGGTCGCGCGGGGCAGATGCTTTAGCGGTGACTCGCGGATAGCGAACCCCTCCTCATCGCCTCCACCGGGCGTTGAGACGAATCCCCCCCGGCACCCGGCAACGCGATCGCCCTCAGCGGTCGCTCAGCTCGGCCTTGACCCGGTCGGTGAGCGAATAAGCCGGCGAGAGCTTCGAGCGGGTCGCGACCCAGAAGCCGCGGCGCCGCTTGCGATGCAGGGAGTCCCAGCGGCGAACCTCCAGCTTGACCTTGCCCAGCTCCCCCGGCTCCACCGTGTACGGCGCCTTGCCCAGCAGCTTCATCGTCCGGGGCTGGCGGATCTTGACCGTGCCGCGACAGGGGCCGACACCCTCGGGGCAGTCGATCAGCGCCCGCACCCGGTCCAACCCTGCGAGGTTGCCGCCACTCGGCTCGGCGACCTCGGCGCCGCGCTTCCAGCTTTCCCGTTGACCGCCGTTGGCAGCGCACCGGGCCTCGCGAGTGGAGGCGTCCTCTCCCGGTCCGTAGACCGAGCCGGCGTAGATCAACTGCGCCTGGGCGTTGGCGTAGGCCTCTATCGAGCGCGCAACCTGGCGACGCTCGGCGTCGTTCTCGGCTTCGGCGAGGCGGACCGCGTTCTGCCAGGTCGTCTCCCGCCACTGCACAAGGAGTTGGAAGAAGGCCTCGTCGTCAGCCACCAGTCCGGGGACGTCGTAGTCATCGATTGTCTCGTCGAAGCGCTCGGCCAGCTCGGCGAGCATCGGTTTGTAGAGCGCCCGCAGGCGAGTGGTGTAGGTGTCGTGCTCTGGCTCCGTCGAGCTGCCGTCGGTAGCGGTGACCCCGGCGTGGTAGACGACGAAGGGGAAGTCTCGGTTGATGTGGGCGTTCATCGACAGCAACAGGTTTCCGATCCCCTCGACCTCCTTGCGCTCGGATGCCCCGAAGGCCATCCGCCAGGA
>JBPCOO010000100.1:0-2898 GCA_051000155.1 Solirubrobacterales bacterium
CATGCTTGCTGCCATCGCCACCGACGGCGAACTCCGAGTCGACGAACACGCCGACCCCTCCGCTGGTGCGGGTGAGTGCCTGGTTCGGGTGAGGGCCGCGGGCATCAACGGCGCCGACATCCTCCAGCGCGCCGGCCACTACCCGGCGCCCCCCGGCGCCCCAGAGCTGATTCCCGGCCTGGAGCTGGCGGGAGAGGTGGCCGAGTGCGGGCCAGGGGCCGAGCGCTTCTCGGAGGGCGACCGGGTGATGGCGATCGTCGCCGGGGGCGGGCAAGCCGAGCTGGCCGTCGTCCACGAGCGCCAGTTGATGCCCGTGCCGGATGGCATCGAGTGGCCGCAGGCGGGCGGCTTCCCGGAGGTCTTCTCGACCGCCTGGGATGCGATCTTCAGCCAGTGCGGGCTCCGGGCGGGGGAGCGTCTGCTTGTCCACGGCGGCGCCGGGGGCGTCGGCACGGCGGCGATCCAGCTCGGCGTCCTCGCCGGCGCGCGCGTGACCGCCACCGTCCGCGACGAGTCCAAGCGGGACGAGGTCGGAGAGCTGGGAGCCGAGGCGATCGCGCCGGAGGGATTCGAGCAGCGCGGTCCCTTCGACGTCGTCCTGGAGCTGATCGGCGCTCCCAACATGCCGGCCAACGTCAAGGCGCTCGCCACCGGCGGTCGGATCGTGGTGATCGGCGTCGGCGGCGGCGCCAAGGCCGAGCTCAACCTGCTCGGGCTGATGGGCAAGCGGGGCGCTATCCACGCCTCCACCCTGCGCGCCCGACCGCTCGAGGAGAAGGCGGCGCTGGCGAGGAGCGTCGAGGCCTGCGTCCTGCCCGCGCTGGAGGCCAGGAAGCTGCGGGTCCCGGTGCTTGAGACCTTCCCGCTGGCGCAGGCCCCGGACGCCTACGAGCGGTTCACCGCCGGCGGCAAGCTCGGCAAGATCGTCTTGGTGATGGAGGGTTAGACCTGGATCCGGAGCAGACGCGCCCGGGCGGCTCTACCGCCGGAGCTTGATCCCGGCCTAACCTCCGGGGATGCGGGAAATGGAGCAGAAGCCGCTTTCGGGCGTGCTGGCGGGGGCGCTGGTCTTCGGGTCCTCGGGGGCCGTACTGGTGGTCGAAATCATCGCCGCCCGGCTGCTCGCGCCCTACGTCGGCCTCGACATCGAGACTTACACGACGATCATCGGCGTCGTCCTCGCCGGGATCTCGGTCGGCGCCTGGCTCGGCGGACGCGCCGCCGACCTGGTCGATCCGAGGCTGCTGTTGGGACCGATGCTGGTGCTCGGTGGACTGACGACCGCCGGTGCCGTACCGCTGGTCCAGCTACTGGGCGAGGCGGGCGACGGGTCCGGGCTCGCGCTGGCGGCGATCACCGTGGCCGCGTTCTTCCTCCCGGCGGCGCTGCTCTCGACGATCACCCCGCTGGTGATAAAGCTCCAGCTCCGAGCGCTCGAAGAGACGGGCGGGATCGTCGGCCGCTTCAGCGCGCTCGGGACCGTGGGAGCGCTGCTTGGAACCTTCCTCACCGGCTTCGTCCTGATCCCGCTGGCGTCGACGTCGGATCTGATGGTGGGGCTTGGAGCGCTGCTGGCCGTCTGTGGTTCGCTTCTGCTCTTCGGCGCGGGGGTGCGAATGGCGCCGCTGCTGGCGATCCCCCTGGCCGCCGGGGCCGTCGCGATCTCGCTGGCCGGGGGTCCTCGGTGTGACGTCGAGAGCGTCTACTCATGCGCTCGGATCGTGCTCGACCCAGAACGCGCCGGGGGGCGGACGCTGTACCTCGACGACGTCCGCAACAGCTACGTCGCGCTCGACGACCCCACCCACCTCGAATGGGAGTACCTGCGCCGCTTCGTTGATCTCGTCGACCAGCGGTGGCCGGAGGGAGAGCCGCTGCGGGCTCTGCACATCGGCGGCGCGGGCTTCACCTTCCCCCGGTACCTCGAGGCGGTCCGGCCAGGCTCGCGGAGCACGGTCCTGGAGATCGATCCGGAGCTGGTGAAGCTCGCCGAATCGGAGCTGGGCCTCAGACGGGACGAGGATCTCGAGGTCCGGATCGGGGACGGGCGCCGGAGCATCGGCGAGCTGGAGGGCGAGCGCTTCGACCTGATCGTTGGCGATGCCTTCAGCGGTCGCAGCGTCCCTTGGCAGTTGACGACCACCGAGGCGGTCGATCCGATCCGCGAGCGACTTGAACGCGACGGCCTCTACCTGATGAACCTGATCGACGGCGAGCCCTGGGACCTCACCCGAGCCGAGGTGGCGACGCTCCGGCAGAGCTTCGAGCACGTCGGTGCCTACCTGCCCGGCGACGACACCTATGGGAACGTCGCCCTTGTGGCCTCCCCCGAGCCGCTAGCGGTAGCGACCGTCCCCGGCGCCCGCTACCTCGCCGGCGCCGAGCTCGAGCGCTTCACCGGTGACATCGATCCCCTCAGGGACGACTTCGCCCCGGTCGAGCAGCTTCGCGGGCGGCCGTAGCCAGCGGCGGTCCGACCTCAATTGAGGTCGAAGCGGTCGAGGTCCATCACCTTCGACCAGGCCCTGACGAAGTCGTCGACGAACTTCTCCCCGGCGTCGCCGCTCGCGTAGACCTCGGCCAGCGCCCGCAGCTCGGAGTTCGAGCCGAAGACGAGATCGACCCTGCTTCCGGTCCACTTGACCTCGCCGGAGCCGTTGCGGGCCTCGTAGCTGGTCTCGCTCTCGGAGGCGGAGCTCCAGGTGGTTCCCAGCGCCAGCAGGTTGACGAAGAAGTCGTTCGTCAGCTGCCCGGGCCGGTCGGTGAAGACGCCGTCCGGCGATCCGTCGTAGTTGGCGCCGAGCACCCGTAACCCGCCGACGAGGACGGTCATCTCGGGCGCGTTCAGCGTCAGCAGGTTGGCGCGGTCGACGAGGAGATACTCGGCCGAGAGCCGGT
>JBPCOO010000125.1:0-8097 GCA_051000155.1 Solirubrobacterales bacterium
CTCGCCACCACCTTCCAGATCCTCCCCACCT
The DNA here is from genome assembly GCA_051000155.1 of Solirubrobacterales bacterium. Classification (GTDB taxonomy): domain Bacteria; phylum Actinomycetota; class Thermoleophilia; order Solirubrobacterales; family 70-9; genus CAXMST01. Next base: position 32 of record JBPCOO010000125.1, read on the forward strand.
TCCAGCGGGAGACCCGCGCCACCCTCACCCGCCTCGACGCCTTCCAGGAGAACACCAGGCCCCTGATCCGCCTGCTCGGACCGGTCGCAGAAGACCTCAGCCCCACCCTGCGAAGCGTCCGCCGCCTCTCGCCGAACCTCACTCGCCTGTTCCCCGACATCGACGAGCTCATCCGCGCCTCGGCGATCGGCTCCCCGGCACTGCGTAGCTTCCTCGACGGCCTCGCCCCGGTGCTCAAAGACCTCGATCCCTTCCTCGCCAACCTCAACCCGGTGATCGGCTGGCTCGACTACCACTCGGCGACCATCAACGACTTCCTCACCGCGCCTCCCTCCGGCATCTCGGGCACGCTGACGCCGGAGCCCAACCAGCCCGCCGCCCGTCACGCCCTCCGCCAGCTCGGCTACATCACCCAGGAGAGCTTGGCGCTCTACGACGAGCGGCTGCCGACCAACCGGGGTAATGGGGCTCCGAAGCCGTTCCCGCAGTTCATCAACAACGGCGAGACGGGCCAGCAGGGTGCCTTCCCCGACTTCAACTGTGACCACGTCGGCGGCGAGGTCCGGCGGTCGAATCCCCGCACCGGCGCCAACTTCTCCCCCTGCTACCTCGCGTCCGACTTCCCCGACGTCGGCAACAACACGATGTTCCCGCAGGTCCTCAAGGACGGGCCGGCGAAGTCACCCTGACCCGCGCGGAGTGGGAGGATCTGGTCCGGGAGCTCGCCGCCGGGCGTGGGCTTCGCCATGAGGCGGTTGGCGGGCTCAATCCGGTCGACGGGCCACCTACGCTCTGCCCCGGGGGTCGGAACCGGCTGACCGGGGAGCTGGCCCCGGGATTCTGGGGGGCGAGCTGCGATGCTCTGCCACGCCGGGCGGGGGGGCTGCTCAGAGGATCTACGGTTCCGGGCGGAGTCCTGGTGAAGTCCAGGTTGCCGGAGCTCGGTAGCGCGGTCGGGCGCTTCGATGTGGAATCGATCGAGGCCACCCCCGAGGACCAGCTACAGCGGGCCTCCCGCCACCGGGTCGAGTTCGAGAGCATCGAGTTCAATCAGCGCTTCATCGCCACCGTCCCGCAGGACCACGACCCGGTCGCCCTGCGCGAGCTGTTCAGCCCCGGATTCCTCGAGTGGACGGTTTCGATCGACCGAGAGGTGGACTTCGGCGGCGCCGACTCCCAGCTCTACTTCCTCTGGCGACTGAGAGACCTGAGTGGCGCCGAGTTGGAGCGGGCGCTGGACCACGCCGGCGAGCTGTTCGTCCGCCTCCATCGCGAGTTGACCGAGGCTGGAGTCCCCGTAGCCGAACCGGGCCCGGCGAACGCGGGATTGGAGTGGTTCGCGTTCGAGCGCGAGGAGCTCTCTCGGGAGGGGGACGGTTCCGCGGGTCGCGCGGGGGAGGGGGGCGCGCGGCCGACTCAGGCGTCCTCGTAGCCCTCGTCCCCCGGCAGCAGCACCTCGATTCCTGCGCCGTGCTTGCGGATCCGCGGCAGGAGGGCGTCGACCTTCCGCTCCCGGGCCGCCGCGATCACCGCGTCGGCGTCGGCGAACTCCGCGAGTTGATGGAGATGCCGAACCGTGGGAAAGGAGATCTCCATCTCTCCGGCGCCCTCGGCCTCGAGCGCCGCCTCGGGGGTTGTCCACAGCGCCTCGTCCATCTCGCTCGGCTCCGGCTCCGGCTTGGAGTGGGGTGGGGCGAGCCCGACGTAGAAGCGGGTGTCGAAGCGGAGCGGCACCTGCTCGGGAGTGATCCACCGTGACCACGGCAGCAGCGCCGCGGGCTCCAGCTCCACCGAAGCCTCCTCGCCGAGCTCCCTGGCGCCGCAGACACGGTGCGCCCACTCGCCCTCTTGGATATTCCCTGCGTCCGGCGGAAGGGACACCGCTCGATCCGCGTCCTCGACCACTCCGCCTGCGAAGACCCAGACGCCGGGCATGAAGCGAGCCTCCCGACCTCGCTTGAGCATCAGGATCTCGAGCCCGGAGCGGCGGTGGGTCGAGCCGCGCCGAAGGAGGATCACGGTGGCGGCCGGCCGCGGGGTGGCGGGTGTGGAGCGGTCGGCCTCGATGGCCCCACCCTATCCGCCCCGGCCACCGGCAAGGCGGCGTTCGAGGATCGATCCCGCCGCCGCCTCCGCGGCTCTCCCCGACGGTTCCGATAGGCTGCCGCGACCATGAGCGATACCGAGACCGTCACCCAATGGATCTGCACCTCTTGCGGCTACGTCTACGACCCCGAAGAGGGTGACCCCGACGGCGGCATTCCCGCCGGGACCAAGTTCGAGGACATCCCCGATGACTGGTTCTGCCCGGTCTGCGGAGCGCGCAAGGGTGACTTCGAGCCTTACGAGGGGTAGCGCGCGCGTCCCGCCGGCGTTTCTGGGTGGGGGCCGGCGGTGAAGGCCCCCAGGCCGTCCGACGCCGGACGGGGTTGGGCGGCCGCGGGCGGCGTGGACCGCGCCTGCGTGAGTGGTCTGGGGACCTTCCCCGCCGGCCCCCAGCGAGGACGGGCAGCGGTGCCGGCGCGCTCATGTCCGTATTGGCGGCTAGCTGGCGGCTAGGGCTTGTTGGCGTTGGCGCCGGCGGACCAGCTTGTAGATGAGGCGGGTTGGGAGGGCTAGGGCGGCTAGGGGGAGGAGGACGGCGGTGGTGATCAGGAGGGCGCCGAGGATGGCTTTGAGGACGGTGAGGGCGTCGTCGATGGCTTCGCCGATGGTCCAGTTGCCGTCGCCGCCGGGTGCGGTGGCACCGGAGCTCTCCGGGGTCCTGCCCTTGATCTGGAGGTCGATCTCGGAGTTGCGGGAGCGTTGGGCGACGCGGCTGAAGGCCGCCTCGCGGCGGGCGATCTGGTTGCGGACCTTGGCCAGTTGCTTGCGCAGCGTCGCCGCCTCTTCGCCGTCGCCGGCGCTACCGAGGGCTTGGAGCAGCTTGCGGCGCTCGGCGCGGGCGTCCTTGAGCCGGTCGCGGGCGGAGGCGAATGGAGCGGTGATGTCGGTGACCGACTCACTCAGCGATGCGACCGTCGCCAGGTCGGTGAGGCGATCGAGGGTCGGATCGAGCTCGCCGGAGGGGACCTGGAGCCGTAGCTGCGCGGTGGCGCGCTCGCCCCGTTCGCGCAGGTTGGAGTTGAGCACGACTCCGCCGACCGACTCGACGATCGAGATCGCCTGGTCGGAGACCGACCGCACCTCAGCGGGCCGAGTCCGCAGCTCGAGCTGCGCGTCGCGATCCTGCTTGCGGGCTTTCGGCGCGGCAGCGCCGGTGCCAGGGTCGGCCGCGGCGGATCCGCCCGCCTCGAGCGCATCCCGATCGGCTGAGCCTGCCTCGAACTTCTCCAGCGCTTCCTCCGGCGCGTCGAGCTGTGAGGATTCGCCGTTGAGGGTCTGCGTCTCCGAGTCGCCTCCGCTGCCCAGCAGTCCAACCGCGACCACTATTGCGGCGATCATGCTCGCCGCCACACCGCCGAACGCCAGTGGACGATCGCCGAGGCGCTCCCGGGCTGCTCGGGCCGGCGCTCGGAAGCGCCCCCACGCGCCCGCTCCGCGACGGCGGAAGCCGTCGCGGACCCTGGCATCGAGTTGCTGCGCCCATTCCGGATCCGGCTCGGGACGCTCGGCGGCGACCTCATCGATCAGCGCCGCCAGCTCGCGGTCTTGGTCGTCTTCAGGCCTCGTCATTGCATGCCCTCCTCAGCTTCTCGATCACGCGGTGGAGCTTGGTGCCGGCGTTGGATTCGCTGACGCCGACCACCGCGGCCACCTCCCCGTTGGAGAGGCCGGCGAAGAACTTGAGCGCCACCAGCTCGCGCTCGGTCGGCTCGAGTCGGGAGATCGCCTCGCGGACCGTCGCCCGGCGCAGCGCGAGCCCGGCCTCGTCGGCCGGCGATGGGCCATGCTCGTCGACGGGTTCCGTCGTCAGCTCGGCCTGCCGCTGCCGCTTGCGCAGCTCGTCGAGGGCCGCGTTGCGGGCGATCCCGAACAGCCAGGCGCGCTGGGAGCCCCGGCTCGGATCGAAGCGGTCCGCCTTGCGATAGGCGCGCTCGAAGGCGAGGGCAGTGACGTCCTCGGCGGCGGAGCGATCACGCAGGACGCCCGCCACGTAGGCGTAGAGGTCGTCGCGGCTGCTCCGATAGAGCGCCTCGAAGGCGGCCCGGGAGGCGGTCACCTCCAGCCCCGGGGAGGTCTTGCTGGTGGGGGTGGCCGCCATTGCCTGCACACACCTACTACGACGCAGGCTCCGATGCATCACACGTGCTCGGCGGCCGTGCCCGAGCCTCGGCATCCGGCGCCCTCGTCCAGGGGGGATGGCCTCCGCGAAACTCAGGCGGCGCGACGCTCGGAGGGCGTATGAGCGCCACCCGGCCTACTCGCGCGCAGCGGTCGGCTCCCGATCGGCTCGGCCGTCGAGCTGCCGGTGCTCTCGCCTCCGGTGCTCTCGATCCCGCGCCCGGTACCCTCGCCGTTCCTCGCGACGCCCTCGTAGGCCGCGACGATCGACTCGCCTGTGACCGCCACCAACCGCCGCAGCTCGGCTATCTCGATCGATAGCTGCGGCATCAACACCACAACGTCGCCGAGCGGCCGGACGATTACCCCTCGGCCGCGAGCCTCCAGGGTCACCCTGTGTCCCATCCGCAGGGCCGGATGATGCTCGCCAAGATCGACCCCGACCATCAAGCCCCGGCCCCGGACCTCGGCGACGCCGTCCAGGCACGCCAGCTCCGCGAGCTCCTCCGCCAACACGCGGATCTTCGGCTGAAGTCGGACCAGCGTCCGCTCCCGCTCGAACACCTCCAGGTTGGCGATCGCCGCCGCGCAGGCGAGCGGATTGCCGGTGAAGGTGTGGCCGTGGAAGAAGGTCTTGAGCTCCTCCTGGGCTCCTAGAAAGCCCTCGTAGATGCGATCGCTCGCCAGGGTCGCCGCGAGCGGCAGATACCCGTTTGTCAAGCCCTTGCCGAGGCAGAGGAAATCGGGCGCGACCCGCTCCTGCTCGCAGGCGAACATCGTCCCGGTGCGCCCGAACCCGGTGGCGACCTCGTCGCAGATCAGCAGGACGTCGTGGCGGTCGCAGAGCTTCCGTACGGCCCGTAGGTAGCCCGGAGGCTGGACCTTGATCCCGGCCGCTCCCTGGACCAGTGGTTCGACGATCACCGCCGCGATCTCCTCCCCGTGGCGTTCGAGGGCGCGCTCGAGGGCGGCCGCATCCCCTGCCGGGACCTCGTGCTTGCCGAACAGGAGCGGCTCATAGACCGAGTGGAACAGTTCCATGCCTCCGACCGATACCGCCCCGAGGGTATCCCCGTGGTAGGCCTCGACCAGGTTGACGAACGAGGTCCGGCGGGCGTGCTGGCCGCCGCGCTGCTGCCAGTACTGAAACGCCATCTTGACCGCGATCTCGACCGCGGTGGAGCCTGAATCCGAGTAGAAGACGCGTCGCAATCCCGGCGGTGCGAGCTCACAGAGCTTGGCGGCCAGCTCGGCGGCGGGGGCATGGGTGAGTCCCAGCATGGTCGAGTGGGCCACCCGGTCGAGCTGCGAGCGGATGGCTTGGTCCACGTGCGGATGGCGATGGCCGTGGACGTTGCACCACAGCGAGGAGACGCCGTCGATGTAGTGGTTGCCCTCGGCATCGATCAGCTCCGAGCCCTCGGCTCGCTCGATCACCACCGGCTCCTCCCGCTCCCAGCCGAGCTGCTGGGTGAACGGGTGCCAGAGGAACTCGTGATCCAACTCTGCGATCCGGTCTGCCATCGCTCCCCAACCTACGCCGCCGATCGGTCGGAGCCGGGCCCCCCGCCCCGCGCAAATTGGGCCAATCGCCGAGGAGGGCCGCGGCCGGAGCATCCCGGCTGCGTTCCTCTCGCATAGCGGGACACCTAGGCAGCCGGAGTCCACGACCCTGAATCACATCGGCGGCGATCGGGTCTGACTACACGATGGAACTTCTCAAAGCGCGACTTTGGAGGCGACTCCTCCCCGCGGGCCTGGGCGCGCTCGTCGCGGCGACCCTGCTCGCGGCCTGTGGTGGGGAGGATCCCACCGGGTCCGGGGATCTGGCCGCGAGCGGAGGCGCCGACCAGCCCCCCGCCGGAGCGGAGGCCGAGTTCTCGACCGACTTCTCCACCCATAGCGTGCCGCTCGATGAGTTCCTCAGCGGCGGTCCGCCCAAGGACGGGATTCCGGCGATCGACGATCCGAAGCTGGTCTCGATCTCCGAGGCGGACGAGTTCCTCTCGGCCACCGAGCCGGTGGCGGTGCTGGAGGTCGATGGCGAGGCCCGCGCCTACCCGATCCAGATCCTGGTCTGGCATGAGATCGTCAATGATTCGCTGGCCGGCGAGCCGGTTGCGGTCACCTACTGTCCGCTCTGCAACTCGACCGTGGCCTTCAGCCGTGAGGTTGACGGCCGGGTGCTCGACTTCGGCACCACCGGTCGGCTGCGCAAGTCCGATCTGGTGATGTACGACCGCCAGACCGAGTCCTGGTGGCAGCAACTGACCGCCGAGGCCGTGGTCGGCGAGCTGACCGGTGCCGGGCTGGAGGTGCTTCCCTCACAGATCCTCCCCTGGGAGGAGGTCAAGCGGACCTATCGCGACGCCGAGGTGCTCTCCCGCGATACCGGCTTCGACCGCGACTACGGCGCCAACCCCTACACCGGATACGACGACCCCGACTCCGAGCCGTTTGCCCTGCAAGAGGACGCCGACGACCGCCTCCCGCCGAAGGAGCTGGTGACCGCAGTCAAGCTTGAAGATGGGAAGGCGGTCGTCTACCCGCGCTCGGTCCTTGTCGAGGAGGCTCCGGTGAACGACCGGATCGACGGGCGTCCGGTAGTGGTGATGTTCGAGCCCGAGGTCGCCTCGGCCCTGGACGCGGGAGCGATCTCCGAGGGGCGCGAGGTCGGCGCCGGAGCGGTCTTCGAGCGCACCCTCGACGGTGAGACGCTGACCTTCGAGTCGGGGCCCGACCCCGGCACCGCGCGCGACCGCGCCACCGGCTCGACCTGGGACGCGACCGGACGAGCGATCGAGGGCAGGCTGAAGGGCGAGCGCCTGGCTCAGATTCCCTCGGACAACCAGTTCTGGTTCGCGGTCGCCGCGTTCTTCAAGGGGGCCGAGATTCGGGGGGAAGGGGAGGCCTCCCCTTGAGCGGGACCGCCGTCGGCCACGCGCTGCGGTCGCCGGTGCTGCTCCGGCGCACCCGGCCTGTCAGGGTTGAGGTGATGCGGCCAGCGGCGACAGAGGACGAGCCGGACCTGATCGAGCGGGCGCAGGCGGGAGACCGTGAGGCCTTCGAGGAGCTGGTCCGTCGCCACGCGGATCGCCTCCACGCTGTGGTGCTCCGCTTCATCGCCGACCCCGAGGAGGCCCGGGAGGTGACCCAGGAGGCGTTTCTACGCGCCTGGCGGAGCATCGGTCGCTTCCAGGGGCGCTCGCAGTTCTTCACCTGGCTCTACCGGATAGGGATCAACGAGGCCAAGCGCCGGGTCGGGCGCCGGGCGCCCACCGGGTTGGTCAGCTCGCTTGATGGCGAGCCGAAGCTGGAGGCTCCGGACTGGAGCGAGGCGCCCGACCGGCGGCTCGAGCAGAGCGAGCTGCGTGAGGCGCTCGAGCGCGCCATCCGCGAGCTTCCGCTGGACTACCGAACGACGGTGATACTCCGTGACGTCGAGGGCCTTTCCACGGCCGAGGCGGCGGAGGTGATGGAGCTCGGCGAGGCGGCCTTCAAGAGCCGGTTGCACCGAGCGCGACTGGCGGTGAGGCGCTCTCTGGATACCTACTTCGCCGAGGAGCCGCGGTGATCGGCCTGCTCCGACGACTCCTTTTCCGGCGCGAGCACCGCTGGACCCATCAGCACCTCTCCGACTATCTCGATCGCGAGCTCGACCCTGGCGAGCGCGAGCGGATCGAGGCGCACATGAGCGTCTGTCCGCAGTGCCGCCGGGTGCTGGCGACGCTACGTCGCACGCTGGAGGGCCTCAGGGGGATCGGTGCGCCCCCGACTGCCGGCGCGAGCGCGAGCGGGATCGCCGAGCGGGTGATAGCGGGCTTGCGCGGCGAGCCGTAGCC